>DASWTM010000214.1:0-24714 GCA_036402115.1 Chryseosolibacter sp. | reverse complement strand
ACTGTATTGACAGTCGGTGATGGTGTAGCACGTGTTTACGGTTTATCCCAGGCACAGGCTGGTGAGCTGATCGAATTTGAAACCGGTCTTAAGGGATTGGTTCTTAACCTTGAAGAAGACAACGTAGGTGCCGTATTGCTCGGTGACTATAAAGATATCCGTGAAGGTGCAACGGTAAAACGCACCGGACAGATCGCCTCTGTAAAAGTTGGTGATGGAATGCTTGGCCGCGTGGTGGATACACTTGGAAATCCAGTGGATGGAAAAGGTCCGATCGCAGGTCAGCTTTACGAAATGCCATTGGAAAGAAAAGCTCCTGGTGTAATCTTCCGTCAGCCAGTAAACGAACCGTTGCAAACCGGTATCAAGGCGATCGACTCCATGATTCCGATCGGTCGCGGTCAGCGCGAATTGATCATCGGTGACCGCCAGACAGGTAAGACTGCGGTGGCGCTTGATGCGATCGTTAACCAAAAGGAATTCTACGAAAAAGGACAGCCAGTTCTTTGTATCTATGTGGCTATTGGCCAGAAGAACTCAACGGTAGCGAACGTAGCTGCAGCGTTGGAGAAAGCTGGTGCAATGCCTTACACCGTAATCGTTGCAGCGTCTGCTTCAGATCCTGCTCCGATGCAGTTCTTTGCTCCTTTCACAGGTGCAGCGATCGGTGAATTCTTCCGTGATACCGGAAGACCAGCGCTCGTAATTTATGATGACCTTTCTAAGCAGGCTGTTGCTTACCGCGAAGTATCTCTTCTTTTGAGAAGACCTCCTGGACGTGAAGCTTATCCTGGTGACGTGTTCTATCTTCACTCTCGCCTTCTGGAGAGAGCTGCGAAGATCATCAACAACGATGCTATCGCGAAGAACATGAACGACCTTCCTGCTACCATCAAGCATTTGGTAAAAGGTGGTGGTTCACTGACTGCACTTCCAATCATTGAAACACAAGCAGGTGACGTTTCTGCATACATCCCGACTAACGTGATTTCCATCACGGATGGTCAGATTTTCCTTGAAACAAACTTGTTCAACTCAGGTATCCGTCCTGCGATCAACGTGGGTATCTCGGTATCACGCGTGGGTGGTTCTGCACAGATCAAGTCAATGAAGAAAGTTGCTGGTACGTTGAAGCTTGACCAGGCTCAGTTCCGCGAACTTGAAGCTTTCGCGAAATTCGGTTCTGACCTTGATGCGGCTACTAAACTTACTATCGAACGTGGTAGAAGAAATACAGAGATCCTGAAGCAGGATCAGTATGCACCAGTTCCGGTTGAGGAGCAGGTTGCTATTATCACTGCATCGACTCGTGGTTTCATGGATAAAGTTCCAGTAAATAAAGTTCGTCAATTCGAAAAGGAATTTACGGAGCTCATGCGTGGAAGTCACAAGCAAGTGCTTGACAACCTTCGTGCCGGTAAGTTTGAAGATGCCGATGTGGCAACGATTAAGAAAGTTGCTCAGGATCTCGCAAGCCGATATAACTAATAAACTTTGATCGACCACGTATCAACGAATAAACGGATCAGCGTAAATGCCAAGTTTAAAGGAAGTAAAGAACCGTATACAGTCTGTAATCTCTACGCAGCAGATCACGAAAGCCATGAAAATGGTGGCCGCGGCAAAGCTCCGTAAGTCTCAGGATAGAATTATCCAGATGCGTCCTTTCGCGCAGAAGTTGAACTCGATCTTGAGAAATCTTTCTTCTGCTCAATTGAGCGATGGCGACAATTGGTATACACAGGTTCGAGAAGAGAAGAAGATCCTTATCGTGGCCGTAAGTTCAGACCGTGGTCTTTGCGGATCGTTCAACAGCAGCGTTTTCAAGGGTGTGAATCGTTTGATCGATGAAAAATATGCTGACCAATTCCGTAAAGGAAATGTGACAGTGTTGACCATCGGCAAGAAGGCTGCCGACTATTTCGGAAAGCGCAAGTGTACGCTTGTTGGTGATTTTACATTAATGTTCAGCTCGCTGTCATTTGATTCTGTTAGCAAAGCTGCGGAATTCATCATGGATGCATTCAAGGCTGGTCAATACGATAAAGTTGAAATCGTGTATAACGAATTCAAGAACGTAGCAACGCAGATACTTCGCACAGAACAATATCTTCCTATCGTTCCACCAAAAGCAGAGAACATAAGCAGCGCCAATCAAATTGATTACATCTATCAGCCAAACCAGGAAGAGATCATCACCGGTTTGATTCCGAAGTCATTGAAGGTGCAGCTTTACAAAGCTGTGCTTGACTCGAATGCATCTGAGAACGGTGCTCGCATGACTGCAATGGACAAAGCAACTGAAAACGCTGGTGAGCTTCTCAAACAATTGAAGCTTTCCTACAACAGAACACGTCAGGCTGCGATTACGAAGGAAATCCTCGAGATCGTTGGTGGTGCGGAGGCGTTGAAAAACGCCTAAAAGGCATTAGGAATTGGGCATTAGGCATTAGTAAATGCAGCGTTGATCATAGATTGGCGATAACATTTAATAATTTTAAGGGACTTCAGCGAGTCCCTTTTTTTATGCACGTTAATAGCTTGACCAGTGAGCCCTTGAGTTGCTTCGCACGGACGTGAAGCGTGAAGCGTGAAGCCTTTTATATGTCTGCGTTTTTGAGAGCATATCGATACGTCAACATACTAAGCATTGACACGGCTTTAGGGGCGGTTGTGTCTGCGATGTTCTTTGCGAAGTTGATCGGTGCGAACGTTTGGATCTATGGTAAGATCGCGCTCGGCTTGACAGTATGGATTATTTACACCGCAGATCATCTCTTGGATGCAAAAAAAGTGAAAGGCGAAGCTTCATCAGAGAGACACCGGTTCCATCAAAGGCATTTTCGTCTTCTCTTCGTATTAATGGTTCTTGCAGTTATCATTGATTTGATCATGGTTTCATACATGAGGAAATCTTTGCTTCGCTATGGACTGGTGCTTTCCCTTGTCGTTGCACTGTATCTTGTGATTTCGCGATACCTCAAAATGCTCAAAGAAGTTTTTATCGCGTTCATCTATACGCTGGGTGTCATGCTTCCAGCGCTTGCTGATCGCGAGCACCTGATGGATCAGTGGGATGCGTTGTTCATGTTCAATTTCTTTTTGATCGCGGTGGCGAATCTTCTCATCTTCTCATGGTTTGATGTGAAGACAGATCAGGCTGATGGCCATCCTTCATTCGTTACGTTTTATGGAAGAAAGAAAACCAAGACGATTGTGTACGGAATCTTTACTGCCTTCCTCGCGCTTTCTCTTTATCTGGTTTTTATTCGCACTTATGATATTATGCCAGTGGCTATACTCGCCATAATGATGATTACCTTGATTTTAATACTTAACTATAACGAAATCTTTTCAGCAGAGGATCGCTTCAGATATGCAGGTGATTCGGTGTTCTTTCTACCTGGAATTTACCTGTTGACGGAAATAATTCTCCAATGAGCAAACTCAATCGCTTCAACTGGATTGCCCGCAGTTATGACAGACTCGTTAACATTGTGTTTGGGCAAACCTTGAATAATGCACAAATGCATTTCATGAATGAGATTGGCCCAACCGATAGTGTTCTTATCATTGGCGGGGGCACCGGAAAATTCCTAAGAGACCTGTTGAAAATGAAAAGTGAGATCCGTATTGTGTACGTTGAAGCGTCATCCGAAATGATCAACCTGGCAAAGCAACAGATTGGAAACGCTTCGAATATGAGCTTCATCCATGGTACAGAGGAGAATATTCCAGCGCAGCTATTCGATGTTGTTATCACTAATTTTTTCCTCGATCTGTTTACCGATGATAAACTCGGCAAAGTGATAAAAACGGTTTCTGCGCACCTTCGGGTTGGAGGCAAGTGGTTTGTTTCTGACTTTGAAAAAACTGGCAAGCTTTCACATCGGATATTGCTATCGCTGATGTATTTGTTTTTCCATGTGACTGGAAGCATTGATGCGAAACGCCTCACTGACTGGAGACCGCTTTTCGAAAGCGAGAATTTGATATTAGAAAAACAACAATCTGTCCGCGATGGCTTCGTAAGTGCAAGCGTATTTGTAAAAATGAAATGATCAATGTTGCGACACAGGCTCGTTGCCAATGCGCTGAACGAGCTCGGCTTTTTCCTCCATCAACTTGATGATTTTCCTCAAATAATCGATTTCTTTTTTGGCAAGGAGAAGTTGTTGTTCGGTGTCCTGTGCCTGGGATGCAAGTTTCATTAAGTCTTCCCCGGCTGCCTCAGCTCCGTTTGTAACGTAATACTGAAAGAAGTTATGGTTCAGTACCTGGGAGATTTTCAATAAAAGACCAGTATCCAAATGCTGTTTTTTGAAGATACGATATACGTTTTGGCGCACCGTCCCCAGCTCATCAGCGAAATCTGTTAATTTCTTGTTCTGGGCATCAAAAACTTCCTTGATTTTTTGTCCGATGTCTACGTTCATACCGTATAAGCATTTGAGCAAAGGTAAAGGTATTGTAAATGAAAGTTTTACAATAATTCACCAATGTATCGAAAAAGTAACCTTTACGGTTACAGTATACGTAAACCCCGTTCGATGAGTTCTACAGAAACACTTTCGGTTCCCGGGACGATGCAGGTTAATGCTGTCTTTTATGAAGACAGCTACGCCAAACTTGAATTCGATCCAATAATCCGATGCGTAAAGCTTACCCTGGATGGCGTGCCACGTTACAGTGAGCACTACCAATTCGTACAACAAAAGCGTATCGAACTTGTGAAGAGGGAATCAAAAAAATTCGGTCGCGTCAATCTCCTTACCGATAGCAGTACCGCAGGGCCCGTATTGGATGAGGACATAGCCTTCTTTAAACATCAAATTCTGCCGGAAATGGAAAAGGCAGGAGTACGTTTCCTGGCGATTGTAATGCCGGAAAGCAAATTCACTCAGCTTACGATTCGCGAAATGACGGAACGTTCACGCTCCATAGCAGTAAAATATTTTGACTCGATGCGGGAGGCGCGTAGCTGGCTTCGTAACAACTCAAATTTTTAGGCGGAAGGATTTTTCTTTCCAGCCAGTAATTTTTTGATCGTTTCATCAAGACGTTTTTTTCGTGTTTCGATCTTTTTCGCAGACGATATCCAGACTGCGTATTCCTTTCGATTGGTGAATGAAAGCGAGTCGAAGAACTCTTGCGCTTTTTTTGATTTACGCAGAGCTTCCTTCAGATCATCAGGCACATCAACGATTCGCTCGTCTGTGTCTTTCTCAATCTCCACGTGCACGTTGTCGCCTACTTGTTTTCCGATCGCAGCACGGATGTCTTTGCGTACTCCAATGATGTGACAACCCGTACCCATGTTAGCAATCACCCCACGATAGCGATGGCCATCGAAGCTCGCTTTCACTTTTACCTGCCCTTTCGTGCCATAGGCTTTTTGAACATCAAAGGGGATCGTGATGAACGCAGTGTCCATCCCGTCATTTGTTTTTTCCAGTGTTGCAGTAAAGGAGATAATGTCTGATTTCATATTTGTTCCGATCCTTTGTAATCCATTTCAGTATCAAAAATAGTGTGGCGCCTTTGAGTTTTATCAATCCTTTCTCGCTCGGGATTCATCGTTAAAAGTAGCATGCAACCCGCACAAAGCATTCTTGAAAATTGCTATCGTGTTCAAACAGTTATTCACCGTATGAAAGAAGCAAAAAGAACAATCTTCGGCAAAACCTTTCACGTCCCTTGTTTTATTATGATGATAGGCTATCTTGCGGAATTCCAGCTTTTTAGGAGCTGGAATAAAACCCAAACTAAGCCCAATCTTCAATTCTCGACAGCAGCATGCAGGACGTAATAAAGCACTTGCCCGCAGTGATCTACGAGTATGCTGTCCATCCCAACGGAAAGAGGCGTTTCAACTACGTTAGCCCCAATAGTCAATATATATTAGGCGTAAGTGCGGAAGCGATCATGCGCGATGAAGAAGTGATGTATTCAATCGTGCATGGAGAGGATTTGCATTATCTCAAAGATACCGCGCTGCAGAGTCGTGAGGAGGGTATTGAATGGCACTGGCAGGGTCGTGTCAACGTGGATGGCAAGATCAAGTGGGTTGAGTTTCGTTCGAATCATGAAGTGCAACCGGATGGGGTCATTCTTAGGCGAGGAATCATTCAGGATATTACCGAACGGAAAGAGACCCACAAAGAAAGTGAGATACGTTACCAGGCACTTGTTGAAAAATTGCCCATTGGAATTGTGATTCATAAAAACGGCAAGCTGCTGTTCGCCAATGCGCAGGCACATCTAATCCTCGGTGCGAAGAAGTCTAACGAGTTGATTGGCAGTGATGTTATAGATTTTGTTCACCCTGACTACCGCGAAACAATTCTTCGAAGAATGCAGGAGGTCGCAGCAGGTGTTCCGGCTCCGATGATGGAACAGAAATACGTGAGGCTCGATGGACGGATCGCGGAAGTTGAAACGATGGCGTTTCCATTTAACTTCAAAGGTGAACCTGCAATCCAGGTCATCTTCCGCGATATCACGGAGAAAAAACAGAATGAGGCGCGGTATAAAAAGAATGAAATGCTTTTTAGCCAGCTGTTTCAGAACGTACCCATGGCCGTTGTCATGCTGGACGAAAGCGGCAAGGTGCATCAGGTCAATCGTGGGTTCGAGGAAATGTTTGGTTATGACCGCAGTGAACTAAAGGGAAGAAATCTCAATGACTTTATCGTTCCTGAATCGCTGCGCAACGAAGGCATTGACCTCAATAACCTCATCACATCAAATCAGGTAGTCAGCATCGAAACCATTCGAAAAAATCGAAATGGTAACCTTGTGAATGTAATCCTGTGTGGCGTACCCGTGATGATGGAAAATCAGACGCTCGGCATTTACGGTGTGTATGTCAATATTACCGATCGAAAAAATGTAGAGGAAGAGTTGAAAATCAGAAACACGGAACTTGATAATTTTGTGTATAAGGTCTCTCATGATTTGCGCGCGCCCTTATCTTCTGTTCTTGGCCTTGTGAACCTCGCGCGTCTGCCGGGCAATACCGACAATCCAATGGATTACATCGATATCATCGGTGAAAAAATTGCAGCGCTCGATCATTTTATTGGTGACGTGTTGAGTCATTCCAAGAACTTGAAAATGGAGGTAAACATCGGCAAGGTGGACCTCGCCAAGATCATTGACAATACATTCACCGAGCTGAGTTACCTCGAAGGAGCAAAAGACATGAAACGAATTATCCGCATCGAGGGCATCGAGTTTTACAGTGATCAATGGAGAATATCAGAGATCTTCAGGAACCTGATCTCGAATGCCATCAAATATCGTCAGCTGATAAGCAATACTCCGGAGGTTATGGTTAAAATCAATGTCGATCATCTGCGTGCCGACATCAGCTTTTCGGATAACGGTATCGGCATCGAAGAAAAAAATCTCACGCGTATTTTTGAGATGTTTTATCGCGCTACCGAGCAATCCGATGGTTCAGGAATTGGTCTCTATATCGTTAAAAACGCGGTTGAAAAATTGGGCGGCCAAATTTCTGTAGCAAGCAAGCCTGGACATGGAACACGCTTTAGTATAGTTCTGCCAAATCGCATCAACAGTGTGATCAAGCAACCAACCCTTGTCAATGAAATTAATTGAAGTTACCACGCAGCAGCATGTCCAGGAGTTTCTGAAACTACCGGTACGTTTATACAAGAATGAGCCGAACTGGATCAGGCCACTGGACAAGGACATTGAAAGCGTTTTCGATCACGACAAGAACAAGACGTTTAAGCATGGTCAGTGCATCCGCTGGATCCTCGTTAATGATCAGAATCTGACGATCGGGCGGGTTGCCGCATTCATCAACAATAAGACCGTTAACAAGGCCAACGACCAGCCTACTGGCGGAATGGGTTTCTTCGAATGTATAAATGATCGCCAAGCAGCGTTTACGTTGTTCGATGCCTGCAAGTCATGGCTCCTGGAACGAAAAATGGAAGCGATGGATGGCCCTGTCAATTTCGGAAGTCGTGATCGATGGTGGGGTCTGTTGATTGAAGGTTTTGATCGCCAGCCAAATTATCAGTGCAATTACAACTTCCCGTATTACAAGGACTTCTTCGAAGCGTATGGGTTCCAGGTCTATTTTTATCAACTCACGTTTTGGAGGACGATACAAGGGCCCTTGTCACCAAGACTCCATGAGAAAGCCGAGCTGATGGCGAAAGACCCGAACTATGAATTCAGACACCTGAGGAAGTCGGAGGTGGAGAAGCTGCCAGAATATCTGCTTGAAGTCTATAACAAGGCGTGGGCGAAGCGGGGTGACAATCCTGAACTTACACCTGCTCAGGCCAAACTTATCGTGAAACAAATGAAGCCCATTATGGATTTGAAGCTATTATACTTCGGATTCTACCAAGGTACACCCATTTCTTTTTTCCTTTCGCTACCCGAAATCAATCAGATCTTTAAACATCTCAACGGTAAACTTGACCTGATTGGGAAGATCAAATTTCTGTGGCACCAGTTACGCCAGACTAACCGGAAGGCATTTGGGATATTATTCGGAGTTGTGCCGGAGCATCAGGGCAAGGGCTGTGATGGGGCAATGGTTTTAGCCTCGAGAAAAGTTTTACAGGACGAATACAAACGCTACGATGAATACGAGATGAACTGGATTGGCGATTTCAATCCACGAATGATCAACGTAGTCGAGCAGGTGGGAGCGGAGGTCTGCAAGCGTCACGCAACCTATCGGAAGTTATTCGATGAGAGCAAGCCATTTAAGAGGTCACATATATTTCACTAGGTAAAGGTCCAAAAACCAAAAACCAAATTCCAAGATCCAAATTACCAAAAGCCAAAGTCGAACTCTTTCTTTTGTTTTTTGGGATTTGGATCTTGGAATTTGTTTTTTTGAATTTTGGAATTTGGATCTTTTTACCCTTTGGTATTTGCTCCCGCACGGGTAATTTCGCGCATGAATAAAACCGGAGTACTGCTCATTAACCTCGGAACACCGGATAGCCCTTCGGTTGGCAACGTTCGGTCGTACTTAAGCCAGTTTCTGAATGATCCGCGAGTTATTGATATCCCATGGCTTTCAAGAAAAATTCTTGTCAACGGAATAATTGTTCCATTTCGTGCCCCGAAATCCGCTAAAGTCTACAAAGAACTCTGGACTGACAAAGGCTCTCCGTTACTCTACTACAGTGAGCGCGCAGCAGAGCTACTTCAGAAGCAATTAGGGGGTGACTACGAAGTTCACCTCGCCATGCGCTATAAAAATCCTTCCATCCCTTCCGTGCTCGAAAAGATGCGCAAGGCTTCTTATCAGAAGATTGTTGTGGTTACGATGTTTCCTCAATACGCTTCCGCGTCAACAGGCTCAGCGCTCGAGGAAGTGATGCGTGTAGTAAGCAAATGGTGGGTAATTCCGGAAATGAAAATTGTTTCACAGTATTATGATCATCCATTGTACATTAAGGCTTTTGTCGAACGCGGAAAGCAGTACGATCTGAGCAAGTATGATCATGTATTGTTTTCGTACCACGGCTTGCCCGAGCGCCAGGTTGACAAAGTCTATCCTGATGGAAAACCTTGCAGCGATCACGACTGCGAAGACCGCATTACGGACGAAAACAAATATTGCTACAAGGCAGTCAGTTATGAAACGACACGGCTGATCGCAGCTCAACTCGGCATTCCAAAAGAAAAATACACCGTCTGCTTCCAGTCAAGGCTTGACGAAAAATGGCTGAAGCCTTTTTCTGATAAAGTAGTGGAAGACTGCGCGAAAAAAGGAATGAAGAACATTCTCGTATTCTCCCCTGCCTTCACAGCAGATTGCCTTGAAACTATCATCGAGATAGGAGAAGAGTACCAGGAGATCTTTCACAAGAATGGTGGAGAGAAAGTTCAACTGGTGGAGAGTCTGAATGAGCATCCAACGTGGATTCAATGTTTGAAGGAGTTGGTTACAGCGTAGAAGAACTTAGCTACAAAGACATCCAGAACACTAAGACGCACGAAGAGTTCATCTTTAATTTCCTTTGTGTTCCTTACTGTTCTTCGTGCCTTCGTGGCTATAAAAATGAATTACGAAGCCGCTATCTTCATTACCGCCTCTACAAATCGATCAAGATCTTTTGTTGAAGTATAGACGTGAGGTGTTACGCGGACTCCATTAATGTTTTCCCATTTGATCGCTACAGCATGAATCTGAAACTCGCCCATCAGCCGATTCGTAATCGTTTCAGGATCGACACCATCAATAGAAAAGTTGCCTAGCGCGCAGGAATACTCCGGCTTCAGTGAGACATTCAATTTCACCCTACTGTTGGTCTTCACTTTCTCCGCCCAGTAATTTTTGAGATAGCGCAGACGTTCTTCTTTGCGTTTGCTTCCAATGGCCTGATGAAAATCTACGGCCTGACCAATAGCCTGTTCGGGGGCAAATGATCGTGTTCCAAGTGTTTCAAATTTTCGGATGTCACCGGACGTAGGCTTATCGTTTGGAAACAGAGGCCATAAACCGCCAATGTTTTCTTTTTTCACGTACAGCATTCCGGTCCCGAATGGAGCACACAGCCACTTATGGAGACTGGTCCCATAATAGTCTGGATTAAAATCAGCGATTTTGAAATCCATGTGAGCGAATGTATGTGCACCATCAACGATCGAAATAATATTTCTTTTGCGCGCTTCTTCGCACAACCGCTTCACAGGAAGAATTTGTCCTGTCCAGTTAATCATGTGGGTGATGTGCCAGGCTTTTGTTTTTGATGTTGTTGCATCGATGAAAGTCTTTACAACCTGATCATCACTTTCAATGGGTAAATCGAAGCTTAGCCACTTAATCTTGATGCCATCTCGCATCTCCTTTTGCTTCCACGCCTGGATCATATTCGGATAATCCTGCCTGGTCATGATGATCTCATCACCTTTCGACATCGTAAGTCCCCACGTTACCGTTCCGAGCGCTTCGGTGGCATTTCGATTAATTGCAATTTCATCCGTACTCACCCCTGCGAGCTCTGCTAATTTTCGTCTGACAGGTTCGCGGCCTTTATCAAGAATCTGCCACATGTAATACGTGGGCGCTTCGTTACTTAAATGGTAGTAGCGATCGACTGCATCCTGGACGACCTTTGGTTGCGGACTGACTCCGCCATTATTAAGGTTCAAGATATTGGGAGATACCGTATAGGCCTGCGACATGCGTGCCCAAAGTTCTTCATCATTGGCGGTAGTAAACGGTGATTGCTTGTTCAGCGAAAGCAAAGCATCAGACACATCTTCAGCAATGGCTTTACTTGCGATAGCAGAAAGAGACATTGCACCGGCAACGCTCATGGATTTGCGGAAGAACGATCTGCGATTGCTCATACGGGTTCGGGTTAACACAGGGAAGGTACAAATTACTTTCCATCATTCCGGAAGATTTTTACCAGCGGAGTTATCAACGGTGCTGGCCTTACTTTGATGGTGGGCCTGCCTACTCTTCGAGCATGTCTTTCAGTTCGATCTCAAGCGCGCGCGTACTGATGGTAATTTCATTCAGCGAGAATACAAGGGAGAGTAACAGAAGTCCAAGACTTAACCCGAAGATGCTATAGGCCCAAACGGCATGTTCGAGGTAAAAGAATAGCATACACAACACGCAGCAAAAGAAGCTGCAGATTCCGCTGGCTTGCATTTGCTTGATTAATGTAAGCCTGCGCCTGAGATTTTTGATTTGCTGCTTGATCATGTCTTTATCGTTTGGTTCCAGACCCTGTTTATATTTTGCATGAAGGTTGCGAATGAGTGTTGCGAGGGCAAGGAAACGATTCGTATAGGCAAGCATCAGTAAGGTGATGGCAGGAAACAGCAATGCAGGAGTGTTGATGGAGATTTGCATGGGCAGCTCAGTTATTAATGGAGACGTTGCAATGTTCTGATTGATTTCGAGATCCAGGCCGTGACACCAACGACTCCGAGGGTCATGAATCCACCAAAAATAACAGAGGGGACTGCACCCATGAGCTTGGCTACCAGCCCTGACTCAAACATGCCGATCTCATTTGAAGAACCGACAAAAATGTGATTTACCGCAGAGACACGTCCTTTCATGTTCTCTGGAGTCTGCGTTTGAAGCAACGTTGATCGAATGATAACGCTGATGCAATCAAAGCCGCCACTGGCCATGAGTATAAATAGCGACAACCAAAAGTTAGTAGACAGCGCGAACAAGATCATGCAGATGCCAAATCCTGCTACACAATACAATAGAATTTTCCCAGCATTCCTTTCAATCGGATGGTGTGTAATGTAAAATGCCATCAACAACGCACCAATGGATGGAGAAGCGCGCAGAACTCCCAGTCCTACTGGGCCCACGTGCAAAACTTCATCGGCAAAAATAGGGAGCAGTGCCACCGCGCCACCGAACAATACCGCAAAGAGATCGAGTGAGATTGCACTCAAGATCAGCTTATTGTTGAAAACGAATTTTAGCCCTGCTTTGATTTTTTCAGCCACGCCTTCTTCAGGCGAAGCTTCGGGCAAGGGTTTATTACCAATCAATGCCATCAGGCCTAAACCAACCACTGTCAATGCAACGTCAACGCTATACGCTGCTTTCACTCCGAAAATGTAAAGAACTCCGCCCAGGGCGAGCCCGGCAATGGTAGCCGTCTCCCATAGTGTGCTATTCCACGTGACGGCATTTGAGTACAAGGCACGTGGGACCAATTGTGGCATGAATGAAAAAAATGCCGGGCTTAAAAAGCCGCGCGCAATTCCGCTGATAAAAATCACAACATAGATTGGAATTACTCCATAGGCGGCAAAGATCACATCGGGAGAAAAGGTGAAGGCGAGCAGGGCTGATGAACAGGCAAGAAGTGTTGTGACGCAAAACAGGATGATTTTCTTGCGTTGCACTACGTCCGCGATATGTCCTGCATATAAGGAGACACCAATGGAAGGTACCGCTTCAGCTAGACCGATTAGTCCGAGGGAAAGGGGATCTTTCGTTAGCTCGTACACTTGCCAGGCTACAACTACAGATTGTACTTGTATAGCAAGCGTTACACAGAAGCGCGCGGTCACATACAATCGAAATTCCGGGATGCGTAGTGCCGCGTATGGATTCTTCTTACTCAGTTCCGTCATGTGTTAACGAGAAGATTGTTCACCGAATCAATCGCTAGTTTTTGTCGTACAGCGCGATCACCTTTTATTTCTACAAAAGGAACGGGCTGGTTTTTCATTTCTTTCAAATAAATTTCATAAAGCTGCTGCCGTTTGTCTGGGTGTTCGCGAAGCGGATCCGCTTCCCACGGGATGTCTATATAGGTGAGTAGGTAGAGATCGTATTTACGCTCATGAATGAGCTTCAGTATGTCAGCATCACAGTTGCCATACTTGAACTCGCTCCACACTTTGATTACATAGAGGTTTGTGTCACAGATCATCAACCGGTTGGAATGCAACATGCTTTTGTCCTCCAGACGAAGCTGGCCATGTGCAATCGTTGTCAGGTCATGTTGCTGGTATGGCCGCACAAGATTGTCCAGATATCCTCGCGCATATTCTGGCACCCATTCTGTTTGGAAATGGCTGGCGAGAAATTGTGACAGATCGGATTTGCCTGTGCATTCCGGTCCAATCACAACGACTTTCTTTATAGCTGATTCCATGGGCGATGAATACGCAAAGTAAGAACAAACGACTTAGATTACAGCTTGCACAGAAATTTAAAAAATCTTCGCTATGAAATCAGAGCATGATGCTGAGAGGCGTTTCGGTGAGCTCGCATTACCAAGTATCCAGCCCCGGAAGATCCGCTTGCATCAAGTTTGTCAATGCAATATAATCTCTTTTAACAGAATCCAGCTTCCCATCAGAAGGATCATCCATCCAAACATGATCCGAAGACGGATCGCAGAAACTTTTTTCTGTAACCTGTTTCCAATCAGTATGCCAAGCACAGCAAGCGATGTGATTGAAATTAAAAAAGTCCAGTCCATCGTGTAATTAAATACATCTCCTAAAAATCCCATCAGCGAGTTGATCGCAATGATGAACAGGGAAGTTCCTACCGCAGTCTTGAATGGAAGACCGGTCAGAAAAACAAGTGCGGGAATAATCAAGAAGCCTCCGCCCGCGCCAACAAATCCAGTAAGAAATCCAATCAGAATTCCCTCAACGATGACCAGGAATGTTCGAATGCCTTGCGCATCCGACCGCAGCTCTCTTCTTCCTCTGATCATCGAGAATGATGCGAGTATCATCAAGACGGCAAAAGTGCCGAGCACGAGAATACGTTTGGACAAGGTGAATGTCTCTGTCTGATAAACAATGTCAGGTATTGCAGGTATGATCCACTTCCGTGTGCAAAATATGCTGACGATGGAGGGAACTCCAAACAGGAAGCCAGTGCGCAGATTTACCAGGTGGTCTTTATACTTTGGAATGGCTCCCACGAGGCTTGTGATTCCCACGATGAAAAGTGAATACGCGGACGCAAGAATGGCATCGACTCCAAAAAGATAGACAAGAATAGGAATAGAAAGAATTGATCCACCACCACCTAACAATCCAAGGATTAATCCGATGCAGACCGCAGCAACGTAGCCAATGATCTCCATCAGATTAGTAAGCGTTTAAAGACGTTCATTAGAGCTTGTTGAATTCAACGATGAATGCATCCGGATACCGTTTCTTAAGGCTGTTTCTGAATTGCTCAGCTTTGTCGCGAGAAGAGAACTGGCCTAAGATGATTCCATAAAATTTCACGCCATTAAGCACCTTTACCTGGACCGTAACTTTTTTCTTGTAGGATTTTTTCAGGTTTTCAGAGAGCCGCATCATATTGACAAGCTCCTGGTAGGTTCCGATTTGAACACCGAAGCCTTTTGGATTAAGACGTGAAATTTCGAAGTCGTAAAACTCTTTTTCTTCCACGGTGACGTGATCGATGGTGCCTGCAGCGGTCGTGGATTTTCCGTCACCTGCATCAACTACTTCGAGCTTTACGTCAGCGATACCTTGATTAACGAACCCTAATTTCTCCGCTGCTGATTTCGACAGATCGATCACCCGGCTTTCAACATACGGACCCCGGTCGTTGATCGTAACTTCGACTGTCTGATTGTTTCCCAGATTGGTCACCTTGACTTTCGTTCCGAAGGGCAGAGTTTTGTGCGCGGCAGTTAGCTTGTTGTGTCTGTACTTTTCTCCGCTGGCCGTAGGGCTTCCTTCAAACTTGTCTGCGTAGAAAGAGGCTTTGCCTGTTTGCACCTGACCAAGTACGGTGAGGGTAACTAATTGAAACAGCGAAACGAAAAATAAAGTTCTCATGAAAGTGAGGTTTAGAATTCAAAAATAGAATTCCGGCTTCAATTTGTGAATAAAATAAAGTCGATCGAACAAAGTGAGAAAATTGTCTTTGAAATAAGCACGATTAACAGGGTGAGTCGTTGTAATCCCGAAAATAGATGTAACTTTGCCCGGCAAATAATAGATCGTAATTTATTTGCCATGCCACTCGATACTAACAAGTTTCTCTTTGAGGCGCTCACCTACGATGACGTCCTTCTTGTTCCAGCGTATTCCGAAGTCCTTCCGCGCGAGACAAAAACCAGCAGTCAACTAACGCGAAACATTCAACTGAATATTCCAGTTGTTTCCGCGGCAATGGATACCGTCACTGAGGCTGACCTTGCCATTGCTATGGCGTTAGAGGGAGGCATGGGCTTCATTCATAAGAATATGAAGATCGACAAGCAGGCTGAGCAGGTGCGGAAGGTGAAACGTTCCCAAAGCGGGCTTATCATAGATCCGGTAACACTTTCTGTAGAATCAACTGTCAGAGACGCGGACAACATTATGCGTGAGTATCGGATCGGAGGAATCCCCGTGGTTGACAAAGATGGAGTGCTCCTTGGCATTATCACAAATCGGGACTTGCGTTTTCAAAAAGACATGGACGCTCCGGTTGCAAAGATCATGACAAAAGAAAATCTCATTACTGCAGCGGAAGGTATAACGCTGACGCAAGCCGAAGAGACGCTCAAAAATTACAAAATAGAGAAACTTCCAATCGTCAATAAAAAAGGCATTCTCACAGGCCTTATCACATTCAAAGACATTCAAAAAAAGAAGAACAAACCGAACGCATGTCAGGATAAGTTTGGCCGCCTGCGTGTAGGCGCTGCCGTTGGCGTCACACCGGATATTCTCGATCGCATCGAAGCACTTAAGGTAGCCGGAGTTGACGTCATCAGCATCGACACAGCGCACGGACATTCGAGAGGCGTTATTGACTCTGCAAAGAACGTAAAGAAGAAATATCCTGAGCTTGATCTGATTGTCGGAAATATTGCAACGGGCGAAGCAGCAAAAGCGCTTGTGGCTGCAGGGGCTGATGCTGTTAAAGTGGGGGTTGGTCCGGGAAGCATTTGTACAACTCGGATTGTTGCAGGCGTTGGCCTTCCACAATTGTCAGCTGTATATGAGTCTGCTAAGGCGATCAAAGGATCGGGTGTTCCGGTAATTGCTGACGGAGGAATTCGATTTTCGGGTGACCTTGTTAAGGCAATTGCAGCTGGGGCCGATAGCATCATGATCGGATCGCTCCTTGCGGGTACGGATGAAGCCCCGGGTGAGATGATTATCTACGAAGGTCGAAAGTTCAAATCATACCGGGGAATGGGGTCCATAGAAGCCATGGAAGACGGATCGAAAGACCGTTACTTTCAGGATGTTGAAGACGATGTAAAGAAACTGGTGCCGGAAGGAATTTCTGGCCGCGTGCCGTACAAAGGCCTGGTTTCAGAAGTGCTCTATCAACTAGTTGGTGGGCTGAAGGCTGGCATGGGCTATTGTGGAGCTCCTACTATTGAGCATTTGAAGGACGCGAAATTTGTTAAAATATCATCTGCGGGCGTTGCCGAGAGTCACCCTCATGATGTTACCATTACCCGCGAAGCCCCGAACTACAGCAGGAAGTAGGTTTTGTTGATTTTTTTGAAGAAATTACCCTATTACCAAGGGTACTGATTCAAGAAAGTCAATCGATATGCGCTTCTTTCTGCTTCTAATTTTCGTTGGTGTCGGCCACACCCTGTATGCCCAACAAATTTATCTTGAAGACTTTGCCGATAATGCCGACAACGGTCAAACGTCAGGCAGTGCGGTAGGAGGCACTTGGTCGACTACACCCCCTGCCACATCAGATGACTGGGAGCAAGATGCCGATCTGGAAGCATTTCTTGCGAGTGATCTAAGTGCTGAAGGCGTTTGGAGAACAAATGCTGTTACCATTAACACGTCATATTTTTCCATTGAGGTGGTTGGTGGAACCGCGCTAACAGAGCCAGGAGACTACTTAACCGGATATTATTCCATAAATGGTGGCGCGGAGATTCAATTTTACAGCCTTTCTCCCTCACTTGTTGCGATAACGGGTGGAGGAAGCGTTGTGGTTCCTATCACCCCCGGGTCGACCGTCCAGGTTATTTTCAGAATATTTTGCGGGGATAACTTCGAGTACTTTGCTATCGATGATGTTTCTATTGGCGAAATCACAAACTTATACTCTGCAGTTTCCGGCAATTGGAATACGGGAGGAACATGGTCAACAGATGGGATAGGAGGCACACCTTGCCCGACATGCATACCTGACGAATACACACGCGAAATCATTGGTGCTGGACACATTATCGATATAAATAGTCCTGCCATTGCAACAGACATCGAAATACAGGATGGTACTTTGCGCTGGACGGCTAACGCAGACTTGAATGTCGTCAAGGGAGGCGTCATTACAGTTTCAGGAACAAGTACACTGACGGCAAACGGATTTACCAACGCGCAGATCGACTATGACAACGGAGGGTTTACGTATGGCATTGTCAATAATGGTGTATGCAACATCGGTGATATTGATATTAATGATGAACCCACAATTCTCAATCTTTCAGGGGCTAATCAAATAAATGTTGTAAATGATTTGCTCATTGATGGAACTACTACCATCTCGGGCACCAATAGTCTGCAAGCTGGGACACTAAGCGTTACCGATGGTACAACGACATTAGCTCATACGGGTGGATTTTCGATAACAGGTGCCAGTACGATTGATGCTGGAACCGCGCTGGTTGACTCTGACAATACTGGTGTGACATTGTTCGGAGGATTATTGACGGTCAACGGCACTTTTACTTCGTCATCAATAACAACGGAATCTAATTTAGTTTTTCGTGGAGGCATTACACTTGCTGGGACGTTCTCGGCAGGCGGTGCAACATTCAACACGAACAATCAGTCATTGAATGGGACGGCTGGTACATACAATTTTGCCAATACTGTTACAATCACTGGCGTAAACCTGACGAATAACCGAACGGTGTCAATCAGCAATACTTCCGGAGACAGGCTCATCGGATCAGGTACTTGGATACAAGGAAACAACTCAACATTGAACTATGCCGGAACAACGTTGGGAGTTACAGCCTTTCAAGCCAGCAATACCGGCAACACCGTAGTGTATAATAACACTACGACAGCCCAAACACTTCGAATGCCTGCCACTAACTATTATAACCTCACTTTTAATAATACGTCCGCTACAATCCCCCAGCTTGTGATGTCGGCAAGTATGACCGTTGCAAATGGACTTACGCTTACTTCGGGTGTGGTAAATCTTAATGGAAATACGCTGACATTAGGCGCCAGCGGGAGTGCATCTACGCTCACCCGAACAGCAAGTACGTCAACAAACTGGCTGTATGGAGGTACTTTCGTTCGCTCCTGGCCAACGGGTCAAACTCCCTCGCCTACAACAGGAAACTTGTATGGGCTTTTCCCAATGGGGCACTCGACTGCGTCTTCCTATCGACCGGTGCAAATTACAGGTGGCAGCAATGTAACTACGACAGGCTCTGTTTCAGTTAACCATGTAAATGCAACTACAGTCACAGATCTAAACCCCACGTATGACGATGCAGGAACCGCTATCGTACGTAAACATGATGCGCAATTTAATATCAGCGTGACAGGTGTAGCGGGTGGAACGAATTATCAGCTGCGCGTAACCATGACCGATCTCCTGGCGGGTACTGCCGCAAACATTCGTCTAGCAAAATCCAACGGAGCCACAACGGTAACAAACGTTGGTACTCATTTCGCAACTGCGGGCAGTGCATCGAATCCAACAGCACGCAGAAATGGAATTAATTCAGTGGCCGGCCTTACAGGCGATTGGCGCATAACCACAACAAACATAACAGCCACACCGCTCCCAATTGAGTTAAACTATTTTAACGCGGTGTCCGCACTTGCTCAGGTTAATCTCGAATGGGAAACTGCTTCTGAACATAACAATGCATCTTTCACTGTTGAAAAAACTCGCGACTTCGAGACTTTCTTTACGGTAGGCGAGGTTGGTGGAAAGGGTGATTCGCGTACACCTTCCCGGTATTCATTGGTTGATCATTTTCCTTTCAACGGAAAATGCTACTACCGCTTAAAGCAAACCGATTTTGATGGTAAGTTTACGTACTCAAACCCAGTGATGATCCTTTTCGAAGATACCCAGATTCCTCAACTTGCTTTGTTCCCGAATCCGGCCAACGAAAAAACCCCCGTTCGCATGGTGGTGTCGAACTTAGATGAAAGGAACGGTGTACCCGTGAAAATTTTCAATCAGCAAGGACAACTTATCTTTGAGACCCTATTGACTGATGAAAACAAGGGTTTTTATGAGACGGAACTACCTCTTGGCAGCCTGCTTTCGAAAGGCATTTATGTCGTGAAAGCAGGGCGCACGCTCGCACTCACCCGCAAGCTGTTGGTTGAATAATTCTTGCTTAGAATTCCTTATTATTGCAGGGCCAATCGTGTGATTGGCCTATTTTTTAGCTCAATTTCGAGGTTTCGGTAGTTCATGCGCGCTAAAGCCATTACAAGACTGTTATTCAGTGTCGGGGTCATTACCTGGCTGGCTTTATTGTTCACGGATATTTCCGTTGTCTTCAGCACCAATGCGGGTATTAAACCCGACATTCCAGTGTGGGTGCCGAATGTAATTCTCAACCTTTTCATCCTCTCACTTTTTTACTACTACAAGTTCAAGATCGAGCGAGATGAAGTGCTCAACTTCATTGATCTGCTGTGGCGGGTTTTTGCAACGGGGCTTGTCGCAACCGTTTTTTCGCTTGCACTAAAGCTTGTTGAATACCTGTTGGGTTCAACCAAACTGACAACGCATCCTGTTTTCATTGACCTGCTTTATGTGATCAATCTCGGGTTGATGATAGGGTTCCTGATCATGGCATTCAGTGCATGGAAGCGTTTGATCCTTTACCAAAAATCGAAGTGGCTGCTTCGGTTTTGGAACGTCTTTGAATGGGGTTTACTGCTTGCGCTCGTGTACAACAGTCTCGGCTTTACCTCTATCGACTCGGGTTTTGGCCAGAACATTCACGTAATCCTCCTTACGTTTTTTGTTATTTTGGCGTTGGTCCTTTCGGGGAATATGAAGTGGGTGGCCTACCTTAACTTCAGACAAAAATGGACAAGCCTGCTGTTGCTGCTGCTCACCATTTTTTATTTACTCTACGGATTCTTCACGATGAGTTCGCTGGCGGAGTCACTCGACACGTATGCCACCGTACTTTTCACCGATCATCGCGCACACATCTTCGTGATGTCGCTCATCACGTTTGTCAGCATTTATAGTATCTTCTCATTCCTTGTCATTCTCTTTAACCTGCCAACCACATCCGTATTCGAGCAGAAACTTGAGGAGGTGGTGAACTTTCAGCGTATTAGTCAGTCCATTCAGACGGAACAAAGTGAGGATAGTGTATACAACATTCTGTTAGAAACTTCGGTGAGCACTGTTTTCGCTGATGCAGCGTGGCTGGAATTGAAAGAGAGTGATCGTGAAATGAAAATCTTCACATACAAGATCACGGACAAAGAAGCACGCGATATCATTCAGCATCTGAGCGATCAAAACGTGAAGGGAGTTCTTGATCAGGGCAGTGATAAAACGAAGAACCTTTCAAAGCATCTTGCTGCCCTGAAAGGTTCGCGCTTCCGCTCGATTCTCGCTTTCCCGATTTACGTCAAGGGAGAGAACATTGGTACCCTTGCGTTGCTGAAAGAACTTGCCGATGGATTCAATAAAGAGATGACTAAAATCGTCTCTACATTTGCCAACCAGGCGGGAATTTCCATCGAGAATTTTCGGTTAATGGAAGAGGCCCTCCAGAACGAACGTTACAAGGAAGAGCTTAAGATTGCGAAAACGGTCCAGAAAAGCCTCCTGCCCGATGTTCTCGAAAAAGACGATGACTTTGATATTGCTGCCTTCTCGGAATCTGCAGACGAAGTAGGAGGTGATTATTACGATACCCTGCGAACAAACGGCAACGAAGTGTCATTGATTATTGCCGATGTTTCCGGAAAGGGAACTACTGCGGCCTTTCATATGTCTCAAATGAAAGGGATCTTCCACAGTCTCGCACAAGACTGCATCGAACCAGACCTGTTTATGAAGCGCGCAAATCAGGCGCTGGTATATTGCCTCGAACGTGGGTCATTCATTTCCGCAACTTTTTTTGTGATCAACAAAGAGCAAAAGAAAGTTCGATACTCGCGCGCAGGCCACTGCCCGGTGTTGTATTACCATGCCGCTACCGATACGATTGAATATCTAAAGGATAAAGGGATTGCACTCGGGATGGTGCGAAATAAAAGCTACGCGAATTTCATTCAGGCGAACGAGTTTCAATACAAGCCGGGTGATATCATGGTGCTTTATACCGATGGAATTACAGAAGCAAAAGACAAGAAAGGTGAAGAATTTGGGTACGATCGTTTGACACAGGTCTTGTTGGAGGTCAAGAATGAAGCTCCAAAAGACATTCAGACGCACCTCATTAATCGCTTGTACCAATTTTCCGAAACCGAAAACATTAATGACGATTATACGACCATGATTGTCAAGTTTAAATAACTGAAAGGTCAACAAAAGAATATTATAAACGTTAAAGACATGATCCACATTAAAAGACTTCAGGAAGACGGAGCCGATGTAATTGCCCTTATCGGGGAAATTGATGCGAGCTCTTCCATCGAACTTGACCTGGCCATTGCAAAAAGTGTGGGTGAAGGGTTTACCAAAATTCTTGTCGACTGCAGTTCGCTGGAATACATTTCTTCTGCTGGCCTCGGGGTGTTCATGTCCTATATCGAAGAATTCAAAGACAAGAATATAAAGATGGTTTTGTTCGGAATGAACGAAAAGGTGGCCAACACGTTTGAGATTTTAGGACTTTATGAATTACTGACCATCGGCAAGGATAAGGTTCAAGCTAAGAAAATGATCAATGAACTATAAGTATAACGTTGGCTGTAGCATTGAGAACCTAAAAGGGGTCCGCGATTTTATTCGCGGAGCGCTGAAGGAACATAATGTTGCCGAACTTCAAATTAGCGAAATGGTTCTGGCGTTGGACGAGATGTGTTCCAACCTGATGATCCATGCGCACCAATGTAATCCGGATGAACTGTTCGAACTTCACATCAAGGTCGACAAAGGCAACCCAGTTGTGTTTGAGATCATTGATGATGGAACCACCTTCGACATTAACCAGTTCAGCGAACCAGCGCTCGGAAATCTTGTTCACGAAAAACGAAAAGGTGGTCTCGGAATTCGTCTGGTAAAATCCATTATGGATAAAATCGAATATCAGCACTCCAGCGGGAAAAATATCTGCCGGCTCACAAAAACAGTAGAATTTAAATAGTACAATCAGTATGCATCGCGTAGTATCGATTTGGCGTGTATTGTTTTTTGTTTTCCTCGCGGCTACCGCAAGTGCCCAGAAAAAAAACGATGCCTCTACACTTTTTACCGTTGCAAAAAAACCGGTCACAATTGACGAGTTTTCATACTTATACAGCAAAAACAACCAGGGAAAAAAAGAAGAATTCACACAGGCGAAAATTGAAGAATATCTCAACCTCTTCATCAACTTTAAACTGAAGGTAGAAGAGGCACGTCACCGCGGTTACGACACCACGGCAGCGTTTAAGAAAGAATTTAACTCGTACAGGGCCGAGCTGAGAAAACCCTATATGCCCGATGACAAGCTCATCGACAGCCTCACTGAACTCACCTACAACCGAATGAAAGAGGAGGTAAAAGCTTCTCACATCCTGATCAACCTGCAACCTGATGCCGCTCCGGCCGACACCTTGAAAGCGTTTGAAAAAATTTCGTCCATCCGTAAAAGAGTTATCGATGGCTACGACTTTCAGGCAGCCGCATTAGAGTTTTCGGAAGACCCAACGGCAAAAATGAATAAGGGATCGCTCGGGTGGTTCACTGCGCTGCAAATGGTATTTCCGTTTGAGCAAGCTGCCTTCACAACACCCGTGGGAGAAGTCAGCAAACCTGTTCGCACCCGGTTTGGATATCACATCGTAAAAGTATTCGAGCGCAGACCTGCGCGCGGGGAGATCGAAGTTTCTCACATCATGCTGCGTGGCACGGGCGAAGAAGATGATAATCATGCGAAGGATCTCGCATTTGAAGTGTACGACAAACTACAAAAAGGCGTTTCATGGAATGAGCTGTGTGCCGAGTATTCAGAAGACCCGTCATCAAAAGAGAATGGCGGCAAGCTTCGCCCATTTGGTGTAGGCGTCATGTCTGCAGTACCGGAATTTGAGCAGGCTGCGTTTGAATTGAAACAGCCTGGCGATTTTTCCGACCCGGTGAAAACGCAATTTGGCTGGCATATCATCAAGCTTGAAAGAAAAATCCCACTCCCTTCGTTTAACGAACTGGCCCCGTCAATTAAGAACCGTGTAAGCCGCGATGAACGCGCCCAAATTTCCCGCCAGGCGATTCAAAATAAGATGAAAAGAGAGTTTGGTTTTACTGAAAATAGTGAGGTGAAGGCGAAAGTTTTTGCACTGGCAGACTCTTCAATGACCAAAGGCAGATGGAAGGCAAATGGCCGCGGCTCCGATGAAATACTGTTTGTAATGAACGGAACAAACTATCCCGTAAAATCTTTCCTTGAGTATCTCGAGAAAAATCAGAAAGCGAACCTCGTTGGCCCGGCAAAGTACATGGAGCAGATGTACAACCAGTATGTTGACGAAGTTCAGGGTGAGGTGTTCGAGGAGCGTATTAAGCAGAAGAATCCGGAGTATGGATTTTTGCTGAACGAATATTATGAAGGCATTCTCCTATTCGAGATCATGGAGCGCGAGGTCTGGAACAGGGCCTCGCAGGATAGTATCGGCCAGCACCAATACTATCTGGCGCACAAAGGTGACTACAAAGCCTCTGATCGGGTGAAGGCAACTATTTTTTCATCACCATCAAAGGAGTCTGTCAGCCAACTTCAGGGAATGATGGGAAATGCCGACTCGACTGCAATTCAAACCTTCGTAACGAAAGAAAAAATCAGGAGAGAAGCGGGCAATTTCGAAAAATCCGATCGTCCGGTGCTCAGTAAAATTGGATGGACAACCGGCACTCATGCCCTGGAACATAACAACATGCACTATCTTGTAGTGGTAAAAACATTGTTGCCTCCGGGGAATAAATCATTCGAAGAAGCCCGGTCTTCTGTCATTTCGGATTACCAGAATTTTCTGGAAAAAGAATGGCTCTCGAAATTGAGAAAGAAATATCCGGTCAAAGTAAACAAAAAAGGAAAGCAGAAA
>DASWTM010000213.1:0-9211 GCA_036402115.1 Chryseosolibacter sp. | reverse complement strand
TTATTTGTACTTTTGTGGCTCTAATTTCCGTTCTACTTTAAAATTCAAAAATATGTCGAAAATCCGTATTCTTTATGTAGCCAGTGAGATCAACCCCTTCCTGCAGACGTCCGAGGTAGCTGATTTTGTGCGGAAACTCCCACAGGCTATGCAGGAGAAGGGCATGGAGATCCGGATACTGGTCCCAAGGTTTGGGATCATCAATGAGCGCAAGAACAGGCTGCATGAAGTAGTAAGGCTTTCTGGAATAAATATCTCAGTAGGAGATGAGGAAAAACCATTGATCATCAAGGTAGCTTCTATTCCGAACGCAAAACTTCAAGTTTATTTCATCGATAACGAAGATTATTTCCACCGCAAGTCAGTTTTCCAGGATAAGGAAAATAATTTCTACGAAGACAATGACGAGCGTGCAATATTTTTCTGCAAAGGCGTTATTGAAACGGTCCGCAAACTGGGATGGGCACCTGATGTCGTTCATTGCAATGACTGGATCACAAGCTTTATTCCATTGTATCTGAAGACCACGTACAAAAACGATCCGCTTTTCAAGAATGCTAAAACTGTTTTCACGATCTACAACAATCACTTCAGCCATAAGTTCAAAGGCAACATTATGGACAAAGTGAAAATGATGGACATCGAAGACAACATGCTTGGCAACCTGAAGACGGCTGACTACGAAGGCTTCATTAAGCTTGGTGTTGAATTCTCCGATGCAGTTACCGTTGCCGGAGACAATAAAAAACTTGATGCGCTCTTCAAGAAAATGAAAGAGAAAAAAGTCGAGACCATTCAGGACGAAAACTACACCGAATCATACTACAATCTCTATAATGAACTTGTGGGCTAAGAGCTTAAGGCAACTGTCGTTCGTGGCAGTTGCCTTATTTTTTTTCTCTTGTGAAGATGAAAATACACTCCTTGGATTTAGAAATCCCGTTCCAAAATTTGACGTATCCTTTGTTGAAATTCCGCTGACATCCAATGTTCAGCGAATCGATTCAATCATTACCGATAATAAAGGCGGCTCTGGTTCCCTGATTGTGGGTCAGTATTATGACATGACTTTTGGTGAAGTTAAAGCTGAGTCTTACCTGCAGGTCAGCCATGTTGGAGGTGCGGCCATTCCGCAGGATGCTGTATTGGATTCAATAACGTTTCAAGTGCGCTATAATTTCTATCACTATGGATTTGACGACAGCAGAATTTTTCAATTCCGAATTCATGAGTTGACAGAAGGCCTGGATCGGACCCTGGTCAAGCGTTATTTCTACAATGATGCGGTAGGCTATAACACAGTGCCAATGGCATTGACTAAAGTGATTGTCGATGCAGATACCTTGAAAAAGCATTATGCAGCGAATTTAAACTCCCAGGATACGCTCCTCTCGACTGTAACGCTGCCGCGAGAGTTTGGGGAAAAGATCTTCCGAATGGCGCAGCTGTATACATTTACTCCTGACAGTACTGGTGATGATGTGACTACGCGCAAGGAAGTCGATGCATTTTACCAAACGGTGAAAGGCCTGGCCCTAGCTCCAACCGAGAACAACGGTATGCTTGGACTGCGGATATTAAATAATTTCAGTGGTGTTCGTTTGCATTATAGAACGTTTAGCAGCGGTGCAGTGAAAGATACGCTCACTCGGTTCTTTCCGTTCGGAGGCCCTAGCTTTTCCGGTGTGCAAGTTACCCGAACAGCACCATTATCGGCCCTGTTACCTTACCAGAGCCTCACAGAACCCACAACGTCCGGTCCACGCTTTGTGCAAAGTGGTAATCCAGTGATTACGAAGTTGGATTTAACCAATTTTTACAGCTTTGTGGACACTGTCGGCTCGATCATTATAAACGAAGCAGCACTTGTAATAGACGGGGTGGAGTCGCCTGCCACAACACCGGCCATCTCAAAAATGGGTCTGAAAATTATGAATGAAAATAATTCATTCGCCAACATTCGTGTCACGCAAGACCGGACAGACCTAGCTCCTTATTTTACCAGGGGGATGATTATCACGGACGTGGCTCATTACTTCATAAGCCCGGAGATACCAACTCAGCAGGCATCGGTTGCTTCCATTGATTTTTCGGATGGTCGTTATGCGGGTCTGATCACCCTATTTTCACAACAACTGTTAAAATTAAGGGAGAGCACCCAAAGGCCGATCAACTACATAGGATTGTACCCGGTGGCGCCTTCAGTTTCATCAAGTGTTCACCGAACAGTTTTTAACGCGGAAAACGTAAAGCTTCGCATTTACTACACAAAACCTACTCTCACGACAACCCCTAACTAAAAATATTATGTGCGGCATAGTTGCATATGTTGGACATCGGCAGGCACACGATGTCATCATAAAAGGATTAAAACGTCTCGAATATCGTGGATACGACAGCGCAGGCATTGCGCTTCTTAACGGTGGCTTAAACGTTTACAAGAAGAAAGGTAAGGTTTCTGAGCTGGAGGAGTTCGTCAAAGGTAAAAACCTGAACAGTACTATCGGCATTGGTCACACACGGTGGGCCACGCATGGTGAGCCTAATGATGTAAATGCTCACCCACATTATTCTTCGACCGGCAAACTGGCGATCATTCACAATGGTATCATAGAGAACTACTCAAGCTTGAAGCAGGAGCTAATCAACAAAGGCCACACCTTCAAAAGCGAAACGGATACGGAAGTCTTCATTCATTTCATTGAAGACATCAAGGAAAAGGAAAGATGTTCCCTTGATGAAGCAGTACGCCTTGCCCTCACAAAGGTTGTGGGCGCTTACGCGATTGTAATTATGTCGCTGGAGGATCCGGATTTGCTCGTTGCAGCAAGAAAGGGTAGCCCCCTCGTTGTGGGCGTTGGTAAGGATGAGTTCTTCCTCGCTTCCGATGCAACACCGATTATCGAGTACACGAACGAAGTGGTGTATTTGAATGACCAGGAGATTGCAGTGATCAACGATGGCAAACTTACTATTAAGAATACAGCAAACCTGCCCTTGACGCCATACATCCAGACAATCGATCTGGAACTGGAAGCAATTGAAAAAGGAGGTTACGAGCACTTCATGCTGAAGGAAATTTTCGAACAACCTCGTTCCATCAGTGATTGTATGCGCGGACGTCTCGATTCAGCCTCTGGCCGACTAGTGCTTGGAGGTCTTCGTGAATATGTAAACAAGCTGGTTAACGCTGACCGGATTCTTATTGTGGCGTGCGGAACGTCATGGCATGCAGGTCTTGTGGCTGAATACTTTTTTGAAGAATTCTGCCGCATTCCTGTGGAAGTCGAATATGCATCGGAATTTCGTTACAGAAATCCAGTCATCCGCGAGGGTGATGTATTGATAGCAATTTCTCAATCAGGGGAAACCGCAGATACACTTGCTGCGATCGAAATGGCCAAGTCAAAGGGCGCGATCATCTTCGGTGTCTGTAACGTTGTTGGTTCTTCCATTCCACGGGCAACTCATGCCGGTGCTTATACGCACGCTGGCCCTGAGATCGGTGTCGCCAGTACAAAGGCGTTTACAGCTCAGCTCACCGTATTGAACATGATCGCTCTCATTGTTGCGAACAAAAAAGGCACAATTACTGAGGCAAAACTTCACGAACTACTGACCGAGCTTGAAAATATCCCTGCAAAAGTTGCGGAAGTATTGAAGCTCAATGATCAGATTAAAGAAATCTCTGAAACGTTTAAGGATGCTACAAACTTCCTCTATCTCGGTCGTGGTTATAACTTCCCTGTGGCGCTCGAAGGCGCATTGAAGCTGAAAGAGATTTCATACATCCACGCAGAAGGTTATCCAGCTGCGGAAATGAAGCACGGGCCGATCGCTTTGATCGATCAGGAGATGCCTGTGGTTTTCATCGCTACGCAAGACAGCTCTTATGAGAAAATTGTTTCCAACATTCAGGAAGTAAAAGCGCGTAAGGGTCGCGTCATTGCAGTTGTCACCAAAGGCGATAAACACATTCCGAAGATGGCGGAATTTACAATCGAAGTTCCTGCTGTCCACGAGGCTTTGATGCCAATGGTGTCCGTAATTCCGCTACAGCTCTTGTCTTATCACATCGCAGTGATGAGAGGATGTAACGTGGATCAGCCAAGAAATTTGGCGAAGTCTGTGACGGTGGAATAACTCAGGGAGAGTTCACTGGAAAAGATTGACTGGTAACTGAAAAGATAATGAAAGCCCCTCGAAGGGCTTTCATCGTTTCTGACCTGTCTGTCATTTTTTAATCTTAAAGAATTTCATTGACAAGTTCAAGGCGATAGGTGTTGCTTCTAACTCGTCCACCTGTTCAATTCGAATCCTCACGCAGCAAATAGCGTAGCGCTTCAATTTTTCACCACGAGACGTTTCTGTACTGCCGTGCCGGTATCGATCAGAATCCAGTAAACACCTTTTGGCAGTTCGCTAAGATTTATTGACCTGATTTTCTCTGGCTGTGGTGCCAGTTCCACATCATACACTTTTTGCCCAAGTGAATTTACCATTAGAATTCGTCTCACAGTTCGGTCACTGGAAATAGTGAGCCAATGGCTGCACGGATTCGGATAAATCGCTAGTCCGTTTACTGCCCGTTGTTCCAGGGATGTAAGTAATAATTCAAAACTGACTTCAGCGGGTGGAGAAACTCCACGTTCGTTGATGCTTAAAACCCTATAGAAATATCTGTTTCCACTGGTGATGTCGGTGTCTGTGAATTGCGTTGCGTTTGCACTGAGCTCTTGATATTGAACATACGATTGGCCGTCATTGATCGATCGGTCTATTCGGTATGCCGTCTCGTTCGAAGAATTGTCTTTCCATTGCATTGTGAGCGTGAGTCCGGATGCAGCAATGGTCACGTCTGAAGGAGTGACTGGAAGCATCATATGATAAACTTTCGAGCGGGAAGAGACTCCCTTCGCATTGAATGCCGCGATGCGGTACTGGTACGTATTTCCTTCTGCGATATCCTGGTCAATAAATTCAGTAATCCCTGACTGCGTTTGTCCATAAAGTATAAAAGCTTCATTGGCATTAACGGACCGCTCGATTCGAAACCCACTTTCATTAGCCGAGTTATCTATCCACGTAAGCTTAAGAGCGGACGAAATTTCAGCAACACTAACATTCTGTGGAGTGGCGGGAACTGTCATAAAGTTTGCGGACACTTTTGAGGATGTGCCCGTGGAATTATAGGCGTAAACGCGGTAATAGTACGTGTTGCCATCCGCAATCTCAGTGTCAAGATATTCAACCGTGTTTGCTGCAACTTCTCTGTAGCGAACAAAGGCATTTTCGGAATTGACCGAACGCTCAATGACAAATCCATCTTCAACGGACGAATTATCAGTCCAGAAAACTTTTAATGATGATTCTACTTGCGTAATCGTCAGAGAACTAACGCTCACTGGCGCAGGCATTGGCGTTGTCACATTGAGGTATACATATTCTGAGGCGCTAACTGAATTGAAAGACCTGACGCGATAGACTGTTTCACTGGTTGAGTCTTTCGTCCGTGCCCCCGCAAGAGAAGTACTATCGATGAAGGCCGTAGAGTTTGCTGCCAGAATTCCGATTTGTTCGAACGCACCGGTTGCCGGGTTTTGTCGCTCAACCTGATAGCCATCCTCAGCATCGGTTTTGTCTTTCCAGTTCAGACGCATTTCAGAGGGATTAGTGGTTGAACTCGTCACGTTTTCTGGCGCAGATGGATCGATGATTTCGGAGCCGGCAAGTTTTAGTTTGCCAAGGCCGATAACTTTCTTGCCATCTTCAAACGAAAGTTTGCCACCGATATAAATATGTGCACCATGATATTTCAATCGCGTGATGACGCTGGAGGGACTTAACCCCGGAGTTGGAACACGAAACGATGCCCCATCTTTTTCGAGGATGATAACTCCGTTTGCCTCCACGCCATTGTATTCATTAAAGTTTCCACCGATCACAATTTGGTTTGTCGGCAAAATATCGATGAGTGAAACGTAGTGAAAATCGCTGTTGCCCGTGAGCAGCGCTCCATGCGTAAATGTTTCATCAGGCGTTCCGTCTGGATTCAAGCGTTTGATCAGCGGGCCTGGATGGAAATATCCGCCAATATAAATCCTGTCCTGGGCATCAATCTTCAACGTAGAAACGGATGTGCCCGGAAGCATTGGGAAACTTTCATCACGGGTGCCGTCTGTGTTTAAGCGGAGCATGGATCTGTAGCCGTCTGGAAAATTGAAACTTCCAATGGCAACGATTTTCCCATCCGATTGAAAATCGAAGTCGGTGATAATGGAATATTGGGGAACACCGCTAAAGGTTTGCGTAACGACTCCTTTGTGATTCAGTATGACGAAAGATTGAGAGGGAATATTGTTATAGGAAGTAAAACCTCCACCCAGAAAGATATCCGCACCATTGAATCGGATGCGATATACGAGATTATCAGGTCCTGCTCCTGACACAAAATCTTCATCGTAGGAACCGTCACGATTCAAGCGAACAAAGGTTTTCATTGCGCCCCCCTCTAGCCTCAGGTAGCCGCTTAGCAGAATTCCCTTGTTATGTTGGACTTCAAGGGCATTAATTCCCGACTGATCACTAATGGCCGGGTCGAAGGTATCGTCATAGGTTCCGTCACCGTTTATGCGGATAAAGGACTTCACAACATCGCCAATAGCCATCAGGTTGTCGTCAGTTCCGCCCAACAAAATCTTATTTTCTGTGGTGAGCGCCAGGTCTTTTCCGCCAGCCTGTGGCGCAGAAGATAATTCCGGAGCGAATGTCGTTACGATGTGATGGCTTTGGTCGAAAAGCGCGAGCGGTGCATTGACCGGTGTAAATTGTGCCACTTTAAAATGACCCCCCGCCAGAAGCATGTTATCGTCCGTTAAAAAAAGACAGGTTACCCAGTTGATATAAAATGAACTAATGAACTGAGACGTGCCATCAGGGTCAATACGATACAAGTCACTCATCCCGCTGGCGAAAATATTTCCGGTCGCTGTTACCGCAATCGCCTGAACAGCACCTTGTGGAAACGAATGCGTAAAGGTGTCATCTAACGTACCATCGTGGTTGAAGCGCAAAAACCCGTCTACTTTCGTACTATAAATGTTTTCAAAGTTGCCGGAGACGAGGACTTTACCATCATGCTGAAGTTTAATTTGCTGGTATTGTCCTTCAGGATTTGTCAGAAAGGGTACGTCAAACGTTTGGTCAATTACTCCGTCTTTCGTCAGTCGAACGATGTCATAAATAGCCAAAAGGTAAATGTCATCGTTCGTATCAACTTCAATTTTTAAGGCGCCAAACGTGTAGGAAAAAGTATTGTCAAGTGAGCCATCCAGGTTAAGTCTGTAAATCCCACTGCCCATCACAAAGCCTGGACCTGTAATGATTCTTCCATCAGACTGCAAAGCAAAGACTCCAATCGGAATGGACGGGTCAGCAGTGAACGTCTCGTCAAGAGTTCCATCGCTGTTCAATCGGGCGAGGTGATTGGCTGTCACGCCATTAATCCGAGTAAACAACCCCTGAATCACAATGCGTCCATCGGACATCACTTCTACTTTATCAACTCCGAAGTCAGTGTAAACCTTCTGAAATGAAGGGTCGGGCTCGCCATTGCGCATGAGTTTAACCACCTTCCCTGACGGCTCGCCTTTGACATAATCGAAGTTGCCTACTACAATGAAGTCACCCTCCGGAGTTTCCGCGATATCAGTAATAAAAGCCTGACTTTTCAGGATTGGACCAAAGTCCTGATCAAACTCCTGGGACCACCCTGACAGCGTTCCAAATGTGACTATTGCTGTCAGTACGATGCATTTTCGAAGCATTTTGCTCCGGGATAACGGCATGGCTATGCGAGCTCTTTGGGGAAAAGTGGATGGGATGGGCATGAGAATGAGGGTAAGTACCAAAAATACCTACCGGAGACGAAAAAAAGAAGCAAATTTTACCCTTCGGCATGCGGAACGATGATCGTGACGTAGCGAAATAGGGAGGTTTTAATACCTGCCGCGTAAGTTTGTGATCAGTTTTGAATTTTTGTACCGAAGTGAATTAAATACTTTTGTGCGCAAATACACCAACAATGAAATCGCTCGTTTCCCTCTCGTTTTGCCTTATCATGTTTTTCTCCGCTGCAGCGCAAAGCCCTGAACTCTCAGCCATGAATGCTGCGCTACAAAAAGCTATTGGTCCTGTGCAGGCATCTTCTAAAACGTACGAGCCGAAATATGCGTTCGTCCAGCCTGCGGTTATCCAATATGCATATGATGAAATTGATTCAAAGGGCAATCGGATTAATTACAAATACGAAGTTAATGTGGCCGATCTCGATCCGTACGCTGTGCGCGAACTGACCCAGAAAGATCTGATCAACGTAGTGCTTGCGGTGAAGAACAAACAAAAATTGGTGAAGGTCTATAAAAATGACGAAGTACAGGCTTACGATGACCAGGCCTTGATCATCGCGAAGGATATCGAGAATGCTAGACAAATCAGCGAAGCGATAAAAAAAGCAATTCCATCGGCTGAAAAAGTAATGGCTAACCGATTGAAACTTTCCGGCTATGACGCAATGGTGAACTGGCTTTCCTCAAATGTGAAGGATGTTACGATCGGAACGAAATCGTTTAAACAAAATATTGTGAAAGGTGAGAAAGTTGGAACGGTAAAGCTTACGATGGTGGAGGCCGATGCGAAGACCTCCGTTCAGGAAGTTTACACGTTCAACCTTGCCGATATCAATCCGAACCGAATTAACTACAAGATTAATGGCAACCGCTTCGGTGTTGAGTTTGAAACATTACAGGACGCAAAATTCATCGCGGTATCGCGCAATGGCGAAGTGAAACCTTTTGTGAACGACCTGGTGATAAACACAAACTCGGTTGACGAAGCACGCGATCTTAAAACGGTTCTTGCACTAGCCGCACCGTTGGCCATCGAGAAAGTGAAAGCTGACATTCCAGCTCCCGCATCAGAGAAGGACGCGCTAACAAAATTAAGCGCGCTAACAACGAATATCACGATTGGAACCAAAGAGATAGCCCAGACGATGGAAACAACTTGTCTATGTCAATTCACGCAAGTTGAGAAAGACCCGAAGTCGTCAACGAAGAATGTTTACAAGTTTAATTGGATTGATGTCAATGCCATCGGAAGCACGGTCGATGTGAGTGGTGACCGCATGTTTGTGGAGATCAAAACCAATGAA
>DASWTM010000212.1:0-6300 GCA_036402115.1 Chryseosolibacter sp. | reverse complement strand
ATCAAAAAATGCAAAAAAGTGGCGTAAAGTGGTTGGAAGTGGCATGAAAATACTTATGTTTGCTTAGGAGGAAAAGACAACCACTACGTCTATGACTTTCTTCACCAGTGAATATGAAAGTAAACTCGATTCCAAAGGGAGGCTGGTACTTCCTGCGCGAATCAAAGCCCAGCTACCCGTCTCAGACGGGGAAGGCCAGGAGCTTGTGATTCGCAGAGGGTTCGAGCAGTGCTTGATTGTTTACCCCATGGTGGAGTTTAAGAAGGTCTTCTCAAAAATTTCAGGTCTTAACGAGTTTAATGAAGAGTACCGAAAGCTTCAGCGCAATTTTCTTTCGGGAGTCGTCACGGTAGAGTTGGATAACAACGGACGATTTCTGATTCCGAAAAATATGCTGACGTATGCAGCGATCGACAAAGATGCGATCCTGGTAGGTATGGGTAACAAAGTCGAGATCTGGAATCCAACCATCTACGAGAAGCACCTCATTCAGGATCCTGGTGAACTGTCTAAACTAGCCGAAAAATATTTGAATGAATGAGATGAGTCGCCACCGGCTGCAGTCAGAATGGCTTCAAGCTAGGGGGAACGAGTCTCTAATAGAAGCCTGCCTACCGGACAGGCAGGCTGCGAGCCTTGAGCCGCGAGCTTCGAGGGTTGATGAATTTTGTCTAAAGATGCTGATAAGTATGAGATACAGGCTGCAAGCTTCAAGCTACAAGCTTCAAGTCGAGGCCTACAAACTTTTTCAGTGTATGCGAAATTTCAAAAGACTGTTGATCTGGCAAAGAGGGATGGAGATTGTGAAGTTGGTTTACAAGGTTGTTAAGTACTTGCCAAAGGAAGAAAGGTTCGGCTTGCAACTTCAGATGACAAAAAGCGCTGTTTCAATTCCTTCAAATATTGCTGAAGGAAGTGCAAAGAGGAGTCAGAAGGACTATCTCAGATATGTTGAAATCTCATTGGGATCAGCTTACGAGCTGGAAACTCAGAGTCTGGTAGTTCAGTCCCAAGGTTGGGCACCAGCAGACTTGATTAATGACTTAATTAATCAAGTAGAGCAAGAACAACGGATGATTTCAAAATTTATTGACAAGCTATGATGATGCCATTGCTTGCAGCTTGCAGCTTGAAGCTTGAAGCTGTTCTCGAAGCCAAAACTGGTAATTAATGGAATACCACAAACCAGTAATGCTCCGGGAATGCATCGAAGGGCTCAACATCCATCCAGAAGGAACCTACGTAGACGTCACCTTCGGAGGAGGCGGCCACAGTAAAGAGATATTGAAGCATCTCACAACGGGAAGACTGATCGTTTTTGATCAGGATGATGATGCCCGAAGAGAAGCTGAAAAAATAGAAAGTAGTTCTTTAACATTTTGTCAAGCCAACTTCATGTATTTGAAAAAGTACCTGAAGTTGAATGGAGTCACAAAAGTCAATGGTATTCTTGCTGACCTCGGAATCTCCTCTCATCAGATTGATTCACCCGAACGCGGATTCTCAACGCGCTTCGATGGACCTCTGGACATGAGAATGGATCAGAACATTGGGCAGACTGCCGCCTCTGTTCTGAATAGTTTTCCGGAATCCGAACTGCACAAACTTTTCGGGATGTATGGTGAACTGAAGAATGCAAGAACGGTGGCGAAAGAAGTTGTTCAGTACAGAGCGAACAAGAAGTTTGAACGGACCGAAGATCTGAAAGATGCTTTACGGTCTGTGGCTCCAAGGGGAAAAGAAAATAAATACTTCGCCCAGGTGTTTCAAGCCTTGCGGATCGTTGTCAACAACGAGATGAAAGCGCTTGAAGATTTTTTGCACCAATCGGGCGAAGTGGTTGAAAGCGGTGGGAGATTGGTAATCATGTCGTACCACTCCCTCGAAGACAGAATGGTGAAGAACTATATAAATAAAGGGAAGGTGTTTGGTGAAGTTGAAAAGGATTTTTTTGGAAACGAGATCAAACCTTTTGAAGCGGTGAATCGAAAACCGATAGAAGCTTCGGAAGCCGAGATCGAACAAAACCCAAGGGCAAGAAGTGCGAAACTTAGAATAGCAGAACGATTAAATGAAGGTAAATCAACGAACTGAACAACAAGCCATGACTGAAAACAAGTTCAAGGTTCAGGCGAAGGAAGGGAAGTCAGAAAGGGGAGCGGGCACCAGTGTCTTTTCAGGAATTGAAAAGAAGCTGAAGCTTGAAACCTACTTTGAAGAAGGATTCCCGGTTCAGTACGTCCCAAAAATTCTTTTTGTGATGATTCTCGGATTGCTGTACATCGGCAACACGCACCATGCAGAGAAGACAGTTCGAAAGATCAATAACATCCAGGCAGAAGTTGAAGACTTACGTGCTGATTACACTACGCTGAAGTCAGACTTGATGTTCTCGAGTAAACAGTCAGAAGTAGCAAAGAAAGTTAAGGCTTACGGATTGAAAGAAAGTTTAACACCACCTCATAAAATTGTAGTAGAGAAAGGTGAATATTAAGAAGTCGATATTACTACGAGTACGCGTTGCATTCATAGCAGTGATGCTGTTTGCTATTGCCGTTATTGCCAAGATCAGTCACATACAGGTTGCGGAAGGAAAGAAGTGGGCTGAAATGGGCGAGCGTATTTCGTTTGACTACAAGCGCGTGAAAGCAACGCGTGGAAATATTTACTCTGATAATGGAAGCCTCCTGGCAACGTCATTGCCGTTCTACAAAATTGCCTTCGATGCAACACTTCCAAAAGATGAAATTTTCAAAAAAGGCGTTGATTCTCTTGCGTGGCATCTGGCAGCGTTTTTTAAGGATAAGTCGCAAAAGGACTACAAGCGCATGCTCATCGATGCACGGGCAAGCGGCAAACAATATGTTGTGATCAGCAGAAAAAAAATCGACTACCAGGAGAAGAAGATGATGATGAAATGGCCAATCTTCCGTGAAGGCCGTTTGCGCGGTGGTGCGATTTTCGAAAAGACGGATGTGCGCTACAATCCATTCGCAAACCTTAGTCGCAGAACAGTCGGATTCATTAACGAGAACGACAAAGGTGCGGGTCTTGAATACAGTTTCAACCAACATCTCGGTGGCCAGGACGGTTATGCGTACTATCAGAAAATTGCAGGTGGTATTTGGAAGCCGATTTTCGATGCAAACAATGTAAAAGCGGTCAACGGATTAGATCTTCAAACCACTCTTGATATAAATTTGCAGGACGTTTCGGAAACAGCGTTGCACAATGCCATGCTGAAGCACGATGCAGATGACGGACTTGTGGTGGTGATGGAAGTGAAGACAGGAGAAGTAAAAGCGATTACGAACCTTAGCCGTGACGGGTCAGGAAATTTCTACGAGAAGTTGAACTTCGCTGCCGGTATGAACTTCGAACCAGGTTCTACCTTCAAACTTGTTACGATGATCGCTCTGCTGGAGGACACCAGCGTTGAGCTGTCGGACAGCATTGACATTGGCAACGGCTCTATGATGTTCTACAACAAAACTGTCCGCGATCACGAGCATGATGGTAGAGGTGCCATATCCGTACAAGAAGCATTTGAGCGCTCGTCTAACGTGGCGATGGCGAAGCTTGTGAATAAACATTTCGGTGTAAAGCCACAGAAGTTTATTGATTACATCGATCGCCTCAACTTGTCAAAGCCGCTGGGGATTCAACTGATCGGTGAGCCCTATCCAAAAATTCCTCGTCCCGGTGAAAAGGGATGGAGCGGGATCAGCTTGCCATGGATGTCCCACGGATATGGGTTTGAATTTTCACCACTTCACACACTTGCACTGTACAATGCGGTTGCCAATGATGGCAAGATGATCCGGCCGATTTTTGTCAAATCAGTAAAGAAAGCAGACGATGAAGAAGAAGCATACGAAACAGATGTGCTGAACAGCAAGATCTGCTCGAAGGCAACCCTGGATAAGCTAAAGCTTCTTCTCGAAGGTGTTGTAGAACGAGGAACTGCAAAGAATATTAAGGGAACCCATTATCGCATCGCTGGAAAAACAGGAACAGCGCAGATCCTTGAGAATGGAAGGTATAACAAGAAGTACGTAACCTCGTTCGCAGGTTACTTCCCTGCGCACGCTCCTCGCTACAGTGCAATCGTGCTGATTAAAAATCCTCGTGGATGGTATCAGTACGGAAGCAGTGTTGCAGCACCAGTGTTCAAGGAAATCGCAGATAACATTTACGCACGTGACATCAATCTCCATGAGCCGATGCAACAGCGCAAGTTCGTTCATGGTAGTGAAGTCCTTCCAGTGATCAAAGCTGGAAATCAGGAAGAGCTTACGATGCTCTGCAACGAGTTGGGAATTTCAACACATTCTCAAACTGAAGAGGAGTGGGTTCGTGCTACACGCGTAGGCAATGGTGTTGACTGGAAGAAAAATATTGACGGAAGAGATATCGTTCCCGATGTAAAAGGAATGACCTTCCGTGATGCAATCTACTTGCTTGAAAAATCAGGCTTGAAAGTTTTTTACGAAGGGAAAGGAAGAGTAGTTCAGCAGTCACTTGATCCGGGCAAGAGAGTCGGAAAAGGTGATCGCATTTTTATCAGACTGGGTTAATGGCAGATTTAAAAACCATATTGTACAAAGTTTCTTTGACGTCTTCATTCGGTGACATGAATGTGGATGTGAAAGGAATTTGTTTTGATTCCCGCAAAGTGCAACCGGGCTTCCTGTTCGCAGCGGTGAAAGGGACACTTTCGGATGGGCATCAATTCATTCCGAAAGCACTCGAGCTTGGAGCGTCTGTGATTGTCTGCGAGAAACTTCCTGAGACGGTAAAAGAAAATGCAACGTACGTTACCGTGAAAGACAGCGCGGCTGCGCTCGGGATCATTGCTTCAAATTACTATGGGAATCCATCGGAGAAAATAAAACTGGTAGGTGTTACCGGCACCAACGGAAAGACAACGACTGTGACACTGCTGTATCAACTCTTCTCCCGGATGGGAAAGAAGGTCGGGTTGATTTCAACGGTTGAGAATCGAATTATTGATAAGGTAATTCCATCCACGCATACTACACCCGATCAGATTCAACTCAACGAGTTGCTGAAGAAAATGGTCGAGGGAGGTTGCACACATGCCTTTATGGAAGTGAGCTCTCATGCTGTTGATCAGGAAAGGATTGCTGGCGTAAAGTTCGCGGGCGCGATATTCACAAACATTACACACGATCACCTCGATTACCACAAAACATTCGAGAACTACATCAAAGCGAAGAAAAAATTCTTTGATGAGCTGCCTGCAGATGCGTTTGCATTGGTGAATGCCGATGACAAACGTGGCATGGTGATGCTTCAGAATACAAAGGCAAAGAAATATTCTTTCGGATTGAAGAAGATGGTCGACTTCAAAGGGAAGATCATTACCAACTCTATTGAAGGACTTGAACTTGAAGTAGCGAACAAAAGCGTATGGTTCAAGATGATCGGTGATTTCAACGCTTACAATTTGTTGGGCGTATTTGGTGCAGCGGTGTTGTTGGGTGAGAATGAAGATGAGGTGTTAACGCATTTGTCTTCGCTTCACGGAGCGCCCGGACGCTTTGAGTTGGTATCGCCAGGCTCAAAGTTCACCGCAATTGTTGATTACGCACACACCCCTGACGCACTCAAGAATGTTCTTGAAACGATAGCACAATTCAGAACAGGGACAGAGCAAGTGATCACGGTGGTCGGTTGTGGCGGTAATCGCGATAAAACAAAGCGCCCCTTGATGGCATCCATCGCTTGCAAGCTTAGCGACAAAGTGGTATTGACTGCAGATAATCCGCGCGATGAAGATCCGATGGAGATTATTAAAGAAATGCAAACGGGAATTCTTCCGACCGAAGCGCGCAAAACATTAGTGATTGCCGATCGCGAGGAAGCAATCAAGACTGCCTGCATGATGGCGAAGGAGAAAGACATAGTGTTGATTGCAGGGAAAGGTCACGAGACTTACCAGGAGATCAAGGGAGTGAAATATCCTTTTGACGACAGGGAAGTTGTTGGGAGAATGTTGAAAATGTTTAGTAACTGAGAATAGATGCTTTACTACTTATTTGAATATTTAGATAAACTCGACATACCAGGCGCTGGAGTGTTTCAGTACATTTCATTTCGTGCCGGCATGGCAGCGCTGATCTCGCTGATCATAACGATCACGTTTGGAAAAAATTTGATCAATTACTTGAGGAAGAAACAAGTAGGCGAAGACATCCGTGACCTTGGATTGGAAGGCCAGATGTCTAAGAAGGGAACACCAACCATGGGCGGCCTCATCATCATTGCTGCTATCCT
>DASWTM010000211.1:0-5734 GCA_036402115.1 Chryseosolibacter sp. | reverse complement strand
CTGTCCTTTCCAACACACCACCAGGCGGGGATTAATGACGTATCTGTCTTCGTTAATCCGCGAGTGCTGCCGGAAAACGATTTCGATAACAACTTTATCACGCTGGTTCAACATGTCAAGGTGCTTCCGGATACGCTGGCTCCCCTGTTGGAAGTTACTTTTGATGGACGATTTATCGAGCAACACGAATTCGTGTCGCCACAGTCCGAGATCAAAGTGGTTGTGGTCGACAACAATCCGTTCCTTTTCTTGCAAGACACGACCGGTATGCAATTGTACTTGCAAACGCCTTGCATCGATGGTGCTTGTGCTTTCCGGCCAGTGTATTTTTCAAGTGCTGAAATAACATGGAGTGCAGAGACCGCAGACTCAGAGTTTGAGGTGCAGTTTCGACCCAATCTGGCCGCTGAAGGAACGTATGTTTTGCGCGTTGTCGCGGCAGACGTGAGTGGAAACAAGTCTGGCGGTGATCCATTTGAAATCGCATTTAACGTAGCGTATGAAAATCTGGTAACCATTAAAGAGCCTTATCCTAATCCATTTACTGACCGCGCAATCTTTGAACTTGAGATTTCGGGTGAAAGTGTTCCTTCAGAGATTGAGATGATTTTGTTTAATACGCGTGGTGAGATCGTTCGCAGGTTTGATCACGAGACCTTCGGGCAGCTTCATATAGGTAAAAACGTTTTTATTTGGGAGGGCTTGAACCAAAAAGGAATACCTGTTCCCAATGGGATCTACATCTTCAAGATGCTTGTAAGGTCTGATGCAGGTGTGACTGAAAAAGTAGGCAAGCTGATTCTCATTCGCTAAATAGAAAAGGCAACCTGCGGCTGCCTTTGTATCTGATCTCTCAATTCATTTTTAATGGTGATGCCCACCGGGTCCGTGAACGTGACCATGTGAAATTTCTTCGTTAGAGGCATCACGCACATCCATAACTTCTACAGCAAAATTGAGTTCCACACCTGCGAGCGGATGATTTGCATCAACCGTTACACCGTCAAGCCCAACGTGCGTAACCGTAACGATTCCTCCCTGATTTGTAGAGAAGCGCATGCCGGGTTTTATTTCCTGATCGCCAAAAGCGCTGCGCGGCACTTTTTGAACCAGCGTATCGTCTTTTTCTCCATATCCTTTCGCGGGTGAAATTTTCAGGTTGAGTTTGTCGCCTTTTGATTTTCCTTCTAATCCTTCCTCCATGCCAACAATCAGGTTGCCTGCCCCATGAAGATAATGAAGTGGATCGCGGCCCTCGCTTGAATCGATAACGGTTCCCTCATTATCGCGAAGTGTATAATGGATAGAGGCCACTTTGTTTTTCGTGATTTGCATACAATAAAATTTTACGTGGATGAATACGAAGGGCAGGAATTATGCTTGGTATTCCTCAGAATGAGCAGAAAGGCTGTCGTTCGCGTTCACAAAATTAACAAATTTGAGATAATCGCACGGCTTGCCGAAACTAAATCCGTGCCTGTTACGAAGCGGGTATTTTCACGCGTAAGGATGAGCCTTCATCGCTGATTACTTCAACGTTTTCATTTTTTTCAATGAATTCTCCGCGGGTATAGGCATCATACATCTTACCATCGATCAAAACTTTTCCACTCGGTCGCAAGACAGTTTGCGCCACACCGATCTTTCCAACAAGTGCCGCCTGAAAGTTTGTGGCTACGTAACCCTCGCTTCTGTTTTGGCGATCAGTTAACGCAACTTTGCTATAGATTGGGGTCTTGTCGAGATTTGCACCGAGCACAAAGAGGAGAATTCCTCCACCGAGTAATCCTCCAATCGCTGCTGCTAAAGCGATAAGAATATCGTTAAGCCTTACAAATTCAAAATCAAACGCATCGTTGTTGATCATGATGAGCACGAGCGAGCCGATGGTTAACACAATTCCCGAAACGCCCGCAATCCCGAATCCGGGAATAACAAAGATTTCGAACCCGATGAGAACGATCCCGATAAAGAATGCAATAATTTCCCAGTTCTCTGCCAGCCCGTTGAGGTAGTATGGAACAAGATAGAGAATCAATGCCACCAACGCAGCAAGCCCAGCGAATCCTAAACCTGGAGCTTGCATCTCGAAGTAAATTCCCGCAATTATGATCAGAATCAATAGTCCGCTGATAAACGGATTAAGTACCATCGCTATGATTTTTTCGCTCGTGCCCAACTCAAATTTTTCAACGGTTGCTCCTGCGAAGTTGGTACGTTCGAGAATTTGATTGATCGATTCAACCTTTGCTTCGCAGTAACCATTTTTCAACGCCTCCGAAGTGGAGAACGTCAGAATCTTTCCCTTTTGTTTTATGCCTGGAATCTCAACGTCTTCGTCAACCATTCCTTCCGCAATATTCGGATTACGTTTATTTTCTTCTGCTGTGGCACGCATGATCGAACGCATGTAGGATTGATATTTATCCGGTGCTTTCTGACCGTTACCATCGACAACGGTTGCCGCACCAATGCTCGCGCCCGGTGACATATAGATGCTATCACACGAAATTGAAATCAGAGCACCGGCAGACGCTGCATCGGAATTGATGTATACGTACACGGGCTTTTCGAAATGCATGATCTTGTCAACGATTTCCTTCGCATCTGTGAGTACACCCCCATAGGTATCCATTTCGATCAGCACCAGATCGGCCTTGATGTCTTTGGCGTGACCTAGTGCGAGGTCAACATAACGTGTCATGCGAGGATCGATCTCACTCTTGATTTCCATGAGCATCACTTTCTTTTGCGCTTCGGTGATGTGACCGGCCATGATGATAATCAACAAGAGGATGTATTTTTTCATACCTTTCAGACAATTGTTTAAAGTTACGGAAAATTCACCTTTTGTCTAACCACACCACGTGAGCACAGGATCTGGCAGAATTGAATTTGATTCATCGCAAACATTTTCGGGCGTGATTTGGAAAACACTTGTGGACGATCAATCCAACGTGATCTACATCGAGTCGCGAGACGGTGAAGAAAGGAAAGTAACTTTCGCAGCATGGGATATCGTTCACAATGAAATGCTGTGGTCGGATGTGGAGTTCGAAGAGAAATGGTGGATCAGTCTGGGTTTTGTGCAGGATGGTATACTTTTATTGACGCATTACACCGATACAAACAATCCGGACAATAAAAGTGTAATGGCATTCGATGTACAGCGAAAGCAAATGCTCTGGTGGAAAAATAATTTCGTAGTCGCTTATGTAGCTGCGGGGCGTGTTGTGGGTCATGATATCAAGTTTGGATCGCGGCAGGTGACGCTGGACATCATATCAGGCAACGAAGTCCAAAACTCTCCGGGAGAATTTCATGCTTCACAAAATTTAAAGGTAATTCAACCGTTACAGTATATTCAGGGAACGAGCCATTTCGACACGGTAAAGGCTTTTATTGAACGGAAGTGTGCAATTTCTCCAACACATGTTGTCGAGTATTGCGAGTACAGTTCGATGATTATCGTGTCAGTGTACACCGGTACTACAGATTTGGCCAACTATTTGATGGTCTTTAATTCGGAGGGTGATATTGTGTTAAAAGAACAGTTGGGCGAAAATTTGAAAGGAATCGCCTACGATACTTTTTTCATCCTGGCAGGTTTTCTAATTTTCGTGAAAAATAAGAGGGAGTTGATTAGCTATAGGTTCGTATGATTAAACTATTGATTTTTTTCAGTTTCTCATTGGTTGGTTCAACCAGGGCCGAAGTGCCTACACCGATGGACTCTATTGGTGTGGAAACTGTCAATGGAAAAACGTTCGTCATTCATAAAGTTGACGAAAAGGAAACGCTTTTTGCCATTTCCAGGCGCTACAAAGTAACGGTAGATGCCATTCTCGAATACAACAAAGATGTGGATAAAGGGCTAGAGATCGGACAGATCATTAAAGTCCCGTATACACCAAGACCAACGGTAAAGCAAGGCGATGGTGTTGTCCATACGGTTGAACCGAAGGAAACGATGTTCTCAATTTCGCGAAAGTATGGTGTAACGACAGACGAGATTAAGCAGTGGAACAGTTTAACGGACAACACACTGAGCATCGGACAAACGTTGGTGATTAGAAAGAAAAACGGTTCATTGACGACACAACCCACGACCGTGATGAGTAAAAACGGTATTCATACCGTTGCGCAGCAAGAGACGCTTTTCTCGATCGCCAAGCAGTATGGAATTACCCAGCAACAATTGAAGGAATGGAACAACCTTCAAACAAACGAGTTGAAAATTGGTCAGACGCTATTTGTCGCGCAGCCTGAGCGCTCGGTTGGTGTTCAGAAATCAGAGCCGGCTAAGACGCAAGCGCAGGAAGTGACGAAGGAGACTCCCGTTATTAAGCAAGAACCAGCGAAGCAAGAGCCGGTCGTGAAAAAAGAGCCGGAACCTGTTCGCAACAACGAGACGGCAAAACAGCCAGTTCAAACAACAGAGCAGCCGGTGCCTACAATCAGGATTTCTGAATCTGTAAAGAATGGATCGGAGACCGTTCAAGGTGGCCTCGCGGAATTAATCGAGGGGACAGAAGGTAATCGCAAATACCTTGCGCTCCATCGTACTGCCCCAATAGGAACTATTTTGAAAGTGCGCAATGAAATGAATAACCGGGAAGTGTTTGTGCGAGTCACCGGGAAGTTGCCTGACACCGCGCTTACTGACAAGGTGATTATCCGTATTTCAAAATCCGCATACGACAGACTAGGAGCGATCGATCAACGTTTTAGAGTAGAGGTCACTTACTACAAATAGCACTGCCTCACGTATGAGGTCTTGTATTCTTATTGCCGCAATCTTTCTTAGAATACCGCTACAGGCTCAGGATCTTGTGCCCAATGGAGGGTTTGAAGATTTCCGTGAATGTCCTGGTGACTATAGTCAGAACCCCGGTGAATTTTACGTTTCCCACTGGGCGTCAGCCAGCGCAGGAACGCCTGACCAGTTTAACGCGTGTAGCCATGGCGAAGCGGATGTTCCGCACAATTGGGCCGGAGTCTCTGATCCATACGAAGGTACCGGTTATGTCGGCATCTACATTTGGATGTCAAGCGGGAAAAACTACCGCGAGTATCTGCAAACCCAACTGACTGAGCCGTTGATCAAAGACTCGCTGTACTACATCGATTTTCATTTTAAGCTTTCTTCTTATTCCAGGTATGCCATCGATCGGATTGGTTTGCACTTGAGTGACTCGCTTATCAAGCTGAAGCACGACCGAGTATATAAGATTCTTCCAACGATTTCTGTTGTCAAAGATACTGCGCTCACGCCAGAGACCGGTCTTTGGGAAGAAGTGAAAGCTGTTTACAAAGCGGTGGGCGGAGAGAAGTTTCTAATCATCGGTAATTTCTTTGAGGATGCAAGCACACATTATTATAAAATACAGTTCCGGCCAACACCACAGCCGATGGTTGCTGAGAGCGCCTACTATTACATCGATGCTGTCAGTGTCGTGCCCAAATACATTCGCGATCAGCAGCTGCTCGCACAGATTGTTCCAGACTTCGGGGTTGATGAGATAAAACCGAACACGAACTATGTTTTGAAAAATATCAACTTCAGGTTTGACAGTTATCAGCTGATCCCGCCATCGTTTACTGAACTTGACCGCGTAGCTGACTATTTGCTGCGCCATCCGAAACTTCGCGTTCAGCTTTTTGGGCATACGGATGATCGCGGAAGTGAAAGCTATAATATGAAGCTTTCTCAAGCAAGGGCAAAGAATGTTGC
>DASWTM010000210.1:0-17827 GCA_036402115.1 Chryseosolibacter sp. | reverse complement strand
AATTTCAAGCTCACCTTCACCTCTTCGGCTACTGCCTTATTGTCCTTCTTCGATGGTGACCAGGATGGCCCTTCGCGAATGAGGCGGATGGCTTCTTCATCACATCCGAAGCCGAGTGAGTTCAAGACTTTGAAATTGCTGAGACTGCCATTGTCTTCAACCGTGAATTGGATCGTTACTCTTCCCTCTACTTCATTTTTCAATGCTTGTTCCGGATAGACAAGCTTTTGTTCGAGGTATTTTGTGTATGCGTCTTTGCCACCATTTGGTTCGGCAAGGTTGAACGTTTTATTTTCATCAGCATCGATCGCCTTCCCTGTCACCACCACCTCGCTCAGAGACTCATAGTCAGGCGTGAGCGATACATTGACACTTGATTTATTGCGCGTCTCTGCTTCTACCGTTTTAACACCAATGAAACTAAACTGCAATTTTTGATTCGCCTGGCTAACGGTAATTTCATACTTCCCTTCCGCATCCGTGATGGTGCCGGTATTTGTGCCTTTCACGACTACATTTACTCCGGGCAGCACGGAGCCGTCCTCCGCTGAGGTCACAACACCTTTGATTGTTCTTACATTAAGAGACAACGCTGGGGCTGTACCACGCTCAACCGTTTCAACAGGCGCCTCTCCGGATTGTATTTCAATTACAGTCGGATCCGTCAGATTTGCTTCCACTTCACGCTCCGTTCGGCTTGTTGGAACTCCACCGCGGATGCGCTCAATTCGCATGGGCACCGGTCGGTAGGCGACTCGTCTGATGCGGGGCATTACAATTTCGAGTGTGTCGTTCGACCTCATTTCCATAAGTGAGGTGTGATCAATATTTTGAGCAAACTCATGTTGCTGCATACTCCTTTCAGACACCTGTTGGATAACATATATCCCAGAGACTGCAACGAGAATAAGTCCTGCAGCAATTCCGATGGACCAGTTCCAAAGGGATATAATTCGTGGTTTGCGTTTACCTGCGCGACTGGCAATGGATGACTGCAATTCTTTCACGTCAAAAATAAAGTGATCGGGATTACCTGCCTCAGCACCTTCCAACGCATCAGCGAGGAAAGGGTCACTCAAAGCCTCTTTCTCGAGCGCATGGCGTTCACCCATTGTCATTTCGCCCCGAAGGTAACGTTCAATATCGTGTTGACGCTTAGTCATTTCTTTCCATGCATATTTTCAGGTTGCGCTTGCCGTTCTGTATGTAGCTTTTCACTTTATTCAAATCAAAGCCGGTGAGCTCAGTAATTTCTTTGTAACATTTTTTCTGCAGGTAAAACAGCTGTACGCATTGCTTTTGCTCCTGCGGAAGGTGTTCCATACACCGTTCCATTTTACTCAGATTCAGCTCTATTTCCGGGCCTTCTTGCAGATGCACATCCTCCCCGGATTCCATAAGGAAAGGTGAAATTTCTTCAAATTTTTTATTTTTTCCAGCCCGAAGCTGCATAAGGCAGAAATTCCTGGCTGTAACGTATAACCAGCCCTTAAATTGACTGATTTCGTGGTCTTTCAGGCTCACGATCAGCTTTTCAAAAATAGCCATTACGGCATCTTTGCTTTCCTCGCGATCCTTCAGGTACTTCAGGCAAACACCAAAGGTCAAAGCCGTGTAGCGATTATAGAGTTCACCTACGATCGCCAGCTCTCCCGACTTTTTGTACAAGTCAACGAGTTCCTCATCGCCAAGGTTTTTATATTCTTCTGCCGAAAGCATTTTTCAAAGTAACAAAAATTTCATCGAAGCAAATGTGGAATGCTTCACACGATTGCATCTCTTAAGAAATAAATCTTCCTACCTATGAAAAAATTATGGGTTTTACTCATGACAGCCTTCGTATTGTCATCATTTGAAAATATTCCAGACAGAACGATCACCGGTCGCGTCACATCTGCAGCGGATAACTCGCCATTGCCCGGAGTGAATGTGGTGTTGAAAGGAACATCAGCCGGAACAGTGACGGATGTTAACGGTGAGTATGAGGTCAACGTACCCGCTACTGGTGGCACACTGGTGTTCGCGTTCATCGGACTCATAACCCAGGAGGTCGTAATCGGCTCGAAAGATGTCGTCAATGTTGTGATGGCCGAGGACGTGAAACAATTATCGGAGGTCGTGGTCAGCGGTTATAGTTACCGAAAGCAAAGCAGTATAGCGTATGGCGTAACTTCGTCAAGGAAGAAGAGGAATTCCCGGGCGCCACAAGTGCAGCCAGTCGTAGCCAATGAGCCCAATACGGAAGAATACGAAGGACTGCAAGAAAACATTTTTCACAATGCTGTCCACGATCCGCTTTCAACTTTTTCCATTGACGTAGACGCTGCATCCTACACAAACGTGCGCAGATTCATTAACAATGGCCAGCAACCTCCGAAAGACGCTGTCCGGATCGAAGAAATGATCAACTACTTCGATTACAACTTTGAAGGCCCGAAAGATGAACATCCTTTCGCTATTCACACCGAGATCTCATCAGCACCTTGGAACAGCAAACATAAACTCGTGCAGATCGGCATACAGGGAAAGCGTATCGATGAAAAACAATTACCACCATCAAATCTTGTTTTCCTGATTGATGTGTCAGGGTCGATGGCCGATCCGAACAAACTGCCCCTTGTCATAACGTCACTTGAATTGCTAACGGATCAACTGCGCGAAAAAGATCATGTCTCGATAGTTGTTTATGCGGGAGCTGCAGGCGTGATCCTCGAACCAACCCGCGGTGATAAAAAGGAAAAGATTCTGCGAGCGTTGCATCAGCTTCAGGCCGGAGGTTCAACAGCAGGAGGTGCAGGAATCCGACTTGCCTACGCCCTCGCTAAAGAAAACTTTAAAGAGCAGGGCAACAACCGCGTCATACTCTGCACGGATGGCGATTTCAATGTAGGCGTATCAAGCAACAGTGAGTTGGAGCAACTCATCGAAGAGAAAAGAAAGGAGGGAATTTTTCTCACCGTACTCGGCTATGGCATGGGAAACTACAAAGACTCCAAACTTGAAATCCTTTCCGACAAAGGAAATGGAAATTACGCGTACATCGATAACTTATCGGAGGCACGAAAAGTCCTGGTGACCGAATTTGGCGGAACATTATTTACAATCGCAAAAGATGTAAAACTTCAGATTGAATTTAATCCCGCCAAGGTAAATGCATACCGATTGATCGGTTATGAAAACCGTGTTCTCAAGAATGAAGACTTCAACAACGATAAAAAAGATGCCGGTGAATTAGGCTCGGGACACACGGTAACAGCATTGTATGAGATCATCCCAGCGGGAGTTAGCAATGAATTCACGAGTATTGATCCATTAAAGTATCAACGACCAGCACAAGCGCCTACCATCAACACCGATGAGATCATGACGATCAAATTCCGCTACAAGAAACCCGATGCCGATGAAAGCAAGCTGATCGTTCATCCACTGATCGACCAAAATATCCCTTTGTCCAGCACCTCGGAGAATTTCAGATGGTCAGCATCAGTCGCTGCCTTCGGAATGTTGCTTCGGGATTCCGAATACATCAAAAAGTTCTCGTATGAAGATGTAATCGCCCTCGCACAAACTGCCCGAGGCGAAGACGAAGAAGGCCACCGCGCAGAATTTGTCAAGATGGCAAAATCATTCGGCCTACTCGCCAAGAAATAACACTTGTCTCTGCTGAGGCAGACTTGGTTGGTAGTAGAGATTTTTTGAGAGTGACTTGTTGATCGAGGCTCATACTCATCGCGGAACATCGCGTGCATTGCGCCATTGCGGTAAAGAGGCGTTGTGATCTAAAAAAATTTGAATCGAGCAAAAAGCGATGGGGTCAATTAAGCAAGCTGCACACTGCCAGATCAAAACGCTGTACCAAATCTCCTCGTCTTTACCGCACTGGCGCGATGCCCGCTATGAATCGCAATGAATGCATCAAGCTTATGAATTAGACGTAACTAAGCTCTAGCTGTAGGCTCAGGCAGGAGGGAAAAATGCAGAGACGAAGGCAAATTAAGAGCGTTGGGTAATTGGGGAGGGTTTGGATTTGACCAGGAAGCCGAAGATGGCTGCGGTGAAGAACATGAGGAGGCTGTAGATCGCTGGTGGAACTGACATCGAAGAATTGGCGAGTACACTTAGCGCGATGTAGATGGCGAGGGTTCCATTGTGTATGCCGATTTCCATGCCGATGGCGATCGCCTGGCGCTTCTCGATGTTGAGCATTCTTGGAATGAAATAGCCAACGGCAAGACTTCCTGCATTAAACAACAGCACCGGTAATCCGAGGATGGTAAAGTAATCCGCCAGCAATTGCTTTTCGCGAATGGTTACGGAGACGATAATAATTATCAAGATCAGCGCTGATGCAATCTTCACGGGTTTTTCCATTCGGGCAGCAAAGCCTGGAAACTTGCTTTTGATAATCATGCCGATAGCAACGGGGATCAGCACGATGCCAAAGACTTCAAGAACCTTACTGAACTGCATCGGCACGTATTGACCCGAGTCCATGAAATAATCGAGCGAAAAATTAACAATGAGTGGAAGCGTGAACAGTGTCAGCACACTATTGATGGCCGTGAGGGAAATATTCAACGCCACATCGCCATTGGACAAATGACTATACAAATTTGCTGTAGCGCCACCGGGGGAAGCTGAAAGTAACATAAGTCCGACACCGAGCGCTGGATCGAGCCCCGAAAATCTTACAAGGAAAAAGCACAAGGCGGGCAAAAGAACCATCTGACAGACAAGGGCTACTGTCATTGCTTTCGGATATTTTGCAACTCGCTTGAAGTCGTCAAGTGTTAACGACAATCCAAGGCCGAGCATGATAATGCCGAGAGCAATAGGAAGAAAGAGTTCAGTAGTGAGCGACTGCTGCATAGTGAGGTCAGGTTGGTTAGTTAAATATAAAAAAATTTAACTTGACCACCCTGGCCCGCGACCGATGGTCGGAGTCTGTCCCTCCTAATGTAGGAGGGGTTTATGCAGAATTGCGGGCTGCGTTGATGATTCCGAACATACAGCGAAGCACGAGTTTGCGATACTGCTTTTCAAATGGAACTTCGTTCTCATCGCCACCGCGCAAGACTTGTAGGGAATACTGCTGGATGGTGATCAACGGAAGCACTATACGCTCACGAAGCTTTACGGAGTCGCGGTTCATCGGGTTGTTTTGCATCAACTCCGAAAGACCGGACACTTCAAGAATCATTTCAACCGAAAGCTTGTATTCATTGTACATGATCTGCCAGAAGTCGCCAAACTCTTTGTCTTCCTTGAGATAGGCTGTTGCCGGGAAATACGATTTCGTCAGTGACATCATACTATTTCCAAGCAGTGTACGGAAAAACAGTGAATCACGGTATAGCTTCTGAAGCTCCGGCATCTTACCGGCTGCTTTCAATGTTTTCAGCGCACTTCCAACACCATAGAACCCAGGAATATTTTGCTTCATCTGCGCCCATGAACCTACAAATGGAATAGCGCGCAAATCTTCAAACTTAAGTTTGTCTCCGGAGCTTCGCTTCACAGGACGCGATCCGATGTTGGTGTCTCCGAAGAATGAAAGCGGAGTTATCTTCTCCAGGTAAGGGACAAATTTTTCATGATTCTTCAGTGCGAGATACGCTTTGTGACCGGCTTCGGCCAATGCTTCAAGCGTCTGCTTTTCTTTATCGCTAAGCTGAATGCGTTTGTTTCTGAAAACATCATTTTCAATTCCGGCAGATACGAGCTGCTCTAAATTGAACTGACACGAAACAGGCTTTCCAAAGTTTGAACTGATCGTCTGGCCCTGAATCGTAATTTGAACCTCTTTGTCTTCGATTGTTTCACCGAGAGATGCATAGAAGTCATGTGTATTTCCACCCCCACGTGCGGGAGGACCACCGCGCCCATCAAAGAACACCGCTGTCAATCCGTACTCGCGTGAAAGCAACGTTAGGTTTTCTTTCGCCCGGAAAATGCTCCAGTTAGCACGAAGGTATCCACCATCTTTCGTTCCATCTGAAAATCCAAGCATGATGGTCTGCTTCTCTCCCCTCTTCTTCAAATGTTCACGATACTCCGGAATGTCGTAAAGGGCCTTCATTACTTTCGGAGCAGAGGCCAGGTCTTCAATGGTTTCAAACAGCGGAACAATATCCACTGGTAGATAGTCTTTTTGAGCAAGTAGTAATTTGGCTAGCTGATAAACGCGAATGACATCCAGCGCAGACTGGCAATTGCTGATGACATAGCGATGACAGCCTTCTTCATCGTTGCGTTTCTGAATCTTGCCGATCACTTTAATACTTTCGATGAGCTCCGTCACAAAAGGATCTTCAAACTTCATTGACGTTGGTGAAAACTTCAGTGAAAGAAGTGTGTCGATCTGCTCTTTTTCGGATTTAGTGGAAAGATCCTTCAACTTAGGATCCTTTGCTTCTAATTGTTTAAGAATTGCTTCCCATGCATAGATATGTTTGCGACTATCCTGTCGAATGTCCATGCTGGCAAAATAAAATCCAAAAATGCGGACTTTCAGAATGACTTCATCAAGCAGATCAAGGAACAGACCACGATGCTCTTCGATGATGGATGTTCTTGCACGAAGGAGATCATTCAGCAATTCTTCAGAAGATTCATAACCGCCTTCACCCGATCCATACGCCAAGGGATAAACTTGCTTTTCTACTTCCGCAATAATATTCGCAACACCTTTAAAAGTAAGTCTGCGTTTGAGAAATCTTACATCGCGGTAATAACAGCGCATCAGCGTCTGACGCAACCGTTGGGCTACCTGGAGTGTTGTCTCATGCGTCACGAACGGGTTTCCATCGCGATCACCACCCGGCCAGAATCCGATCTTCACTAAGTCATAGTTCGTCCATTCTTCTGGCTGAATCTGCAATCCCGCCATCAATTTCAGGAAAATCTGAGGTGCCGCCTCATAAAAAACGTTCTCGAGATACCACGACAAGCTGATGGCCTCATCGAATGGCGTTGGTTTTTCGCGGTTGATGAATCCCGTTTTACCAAGCTGGCGAAGTAACAGGTTTATGTGTTCGAGACGGCCTTCACGGATCGCCTCTTCAAGATCGTTAATGATAGCAAGCACATGACCCGGATAAAACTGTGTCGGGTGGGCTGTCAGGACGATGCGCACACTAAAATCCTCAAGCTTCTTTTTCAGCGCGTCCGTATATCCTTCCGTACCAGCACGCAGAAGCAACGCTGACAGTGTACCCTTTCCATTTAGGTCATTGATTTTGTCAAATGCTGCATCTTCAATTGAGTCGAACAATACAACCTGGCGTTCGGTGTACTGAATAAAATTGAACAGCAGATCGAACTGCTCTTCTTTTGTTGCTTTGGGTGTGAAGTCAGCGAAAAATTTCTCAACAATCGTTTTAGGATCTTTACCCTCTTCGTAACCTTTTTCGCATGCCTGCTGAAGTAAAGGAAGTAACGTTCCTGTGCGGTAAATTCCGGAGTACGGAAGGTTTAGAAAAAGGCTGTTGTAAATGTGATACCGTGTTGACACGGCCTGGTTGTAGTTTGCTGACATCGTCTGGTTTTTGGCGTCACATCAAATTTATCATTACCAAGCGATGGAAGAGCTATGCAGCATTCTAATTCTTTGAATAATTTTTCTGAAAACGTTTCCTAACAGGGCGTTTAAAACAAAAATGGCCTCCACGTTTCCATGGAAGCCACTATATCATCAGCCTAACAACTGTTACGGCATCACATTCTGAACTACTTCACCTTTGATGGTGAGGTACACCACACCTTCTTCGGTATTGGCATTAACGGTCAGCGTCTTTGAAAACACGCCAACAGAGGCTGCGTTAAAAGTTGCCTTAATGAATCCCTTGCCTTTTGGAGCAATCGGATCTTTCGTGTAAGCAGCTACAGTGCAACCACAGGATGCCTGAACCGTTGAAATGATCAATGGAACGTCACCCGTGTTCGTGAACGTGAATTCATGCGTAACCGGCACACCAACTTTGATCTTTCCGAAATCGTGTTGTGTCGATGTCCATGAGAATACAGGTTGATCAACAAGCGCTTTTGATGGCTTTACTTTTACATCCTTCTCCTGAGCAAAAACGCTGGCAACCAGCAGTAGAGAAAAAAGTGTTAATGCTAATTTTTTCATGATCTGATATTAATTGTTTACAACTATTTCTTTTTGAGTACGCACAAAATTCGCACAGCAAGAGCAAATTTCATGTTAATAGCCTTCTAATTATTGTTAATGAAGTGTTAAAGATAACTCGTAAATTCAGGTTTCTAGTAATTTTATAAGGTGAAAAGTTCGTCCATCCGTTTTATTGTCATTTTGGCCACGATTTGCATTGTGGGAATCACGATTACGCAACTGTATTGGGTAAGGCGCGCATTCGATTTAAAAGAGGCGGAATTCGAACGCACCGTAAACGCGGCCCTTTTCAACGTTGCCAACCAGATCTTCAAAATCAATAATACTCCTTCGCCTGCCATCAATCCTGTCAAACAGGTTTCAACTAATTACTTCATCGTGATGGTCAATGGCGATGTGGACATAAATCTCCTCGAGTACCTGATCAAATCGGAATTTGAAAAGCGTAACATCAAATATGACTTTGAGTATGGTGTTTATGACTGTTCGAGCGAAAAGATGAAGTATGGAGATTATGTGTCATTGCAGGCGGCCAACGAAAAAGTGACGAGCAAGAAACTTCCAGCATACAATCACTACGCTTACTACTTCGGAGTGCAGTTTCCCAACCATGAGGGTCACCTGATCAATCAGATGGGCATCTGGTCATTTTCATCCGTTGTTCTTTTGATCGTTATCCTCTTCTTCGGCTACACACTGTTTGTAATCCTCAAACAAAAGAGACTTTCAGAAATCCAGAAAGACTTTATAAACAACATGACCCATGAATTCAAAACACCGATTTCCACCATCGCAGTATCAACGGAAGTTTTGAAGGATCCGAATATTATCCATCAGCCTGAGCGCTTGCTGAACTACACAACGATCATCGAAAAAGAAAACACGCGTCTGAGACAGCAGGTGGAGCGGGTTTTGCAGATGGCGAAACTGGACCGCGAGGATGTTGGATTGAAAAAAGAGATGGTCGACATCCACCAGATCATTGAGGATGCAATTCGGAATACATCAACCGCTTTGCATGAACGTCAGGGGACGATTCAATGCGATTTGAAAGCAACGCGTCACACCTTTGAGGCGGACAAGCTTCATCTTACAAACGTTTTGTATAACCTGATCGACAATGCTATCAAGTATTGCAAGACTACTCCGAACATTGTTATCCGCACGATCGATTCAAATAAACATCTGTTGCTGGAAGTTGAAGACAACGGGATCGGTATAAGTCCCGAACATCAGAAGCGTGTCTTTCAGAAATTTTTCCGTGTACCAACCGGAAACGTTCATGATGTAAAAGGTTTCGGAATAGGCCTCAATTACGTTAAGTCGATCATCGAAGCGCACAAGGGCAATATTAAGCTCGAGAGTGACCTTGGCAAAGGATGCATCTTTAAAATCGCTATTCCGTTTCAATAGAAAAATCGTATGAGCAGTAAGAAGATTTTATTGGTGGAAGATGATCCAAGCCTTGGCTTCGTCATTAAAGACAACCTAAATCACAAAGGCTTCGATGTAACGCTGTGCAAAGACGGAGAAGAAGGCGAGAATGCTTTCTATGCGCAACCATTTGACCTTTGTCTCCTCGATGTCATGCTCCCGAAGAAAGACGGTTTTGCCATCGCTAAGGCTATACGCCAGAAAGATAAGACTGTTCCGATCTTGTTTCTCACCGCCAAGTCCATGATGGAAGACAAACTTGCAGGTTTCCAGACGGGCGCTGACGACTACATCACGAAACCCTTCAGCCTCGATGAACTCATCTGCAGGATCGAAGTTTTTCTGAGACGCGCGCACGGTGTAGCTGAAACAAATGGAAAAAGTATTTACAACGTGGGCGGATTTTCCTTTGATCCTTCGAACCTTACATTGAAAAAGAACGGCACGGAAAAAACGCTCACACAAAAAGAAGCGGAGGTACTGAAACTGCTCTACCAAAATCGCGACCGCGTTCTGAAGCGCGAAGAAATCCTCAAAGAAGTTTGGGGCGATGACGATTACTTCATGGGACGAAGCATGGACGTTTTCATCTCCAAGCTGCGCAAATACTTAAAGGACGACCCCTCTATCCAAATCGTAAATTATCACGGAGTGGGCTTCCGCCTGGAAGTGCGCTGATGCAATCCGGTGTCCATAAAACTGAAGCCAAAGTCTTCGTGTAACCGGTGGTCTTGGAGCTTGCCGAACGCTCCGTGTTTCACTGGAGTGGCTGTAACCTACGTCAACACATCCCTCAACACTTGGACCGACTTAAGCTCTCCAAAGTTTTCCAAATGTTCCGCGTAGAATTTAAGTAGCAAATCAAGCAAATTCCTTCGCTGTTCATTCGTGATAAGAAGCGCATTGTCAAAATCTGCAGTCAACAATTGTTGCAGGATTAGTTCCGTCTTCTCATCGGCTACTCTCCCACCCAAAACTTCATTCGAAAACTGAGGTCCGAACCCCAGATAGCGGCTTAGCTTGATCATGAAAATCAAGTGAGCATTCTCTTCATTTTTTCCGAGCTTGTCGATGCTGATCAAGGCATCCACTAGAAATTCAAAGAGACTGCCAGCCGCACTTTCCTCTTTCACGGTTTTGTTCAACAGCTCTGTAATGAACATGGCGATCGTTGATTTCTTAATATCAACCGTGAGCGATTGATAGGGGTAAAAGCAATGTAATTCCTTTATTCGTTCGAGGTTTGCATGCTCTCGGTGGTAAACCACAAGATTCAGCAACGTGAGCGGCTGGTAAAGCGCGATCTTATTTTTTGAGGATTTACTCCGTACACCGTTAATGATGTAACTCTGAATACCAAATGCCTCTGTAAAAATGCTGACGATGATTGACGTTTCGCCATAACGTGTAAATCGAAAAACAATTCCTCTCGTCTTGTGAATCATCAGGGCGACCCGGAGCGCGGGTTATTTCTTACGGTCTTTCATCCCTTCAAAAAAAGCCTTGCGACTGCGAGCTTCATACTGACCAACTTCTCCCAACATCACCTGGTTTTCGTTTGATATGAGGCGGTATGAGAACGAGGCTAGTTCTCCAGTCTGCGCACAGATGGCATGGACCTTCGTAACAAATTCCGCAACAGCGAGTAAAAATGGCATTGGCCCGAACGGTTTGCCTTCGAAATCCATATCAAGTCCGGCAACAATGACGCGCTTCCCCTGGTTCGCTAACGTATTGCAGACGTCCACGATACCCTCATCGAAAAATTGTGCTTCATCAATACCAACCACATCGCTGTCGCCAGCAAGGAGGAGAATATCAGCGGCAAAATTTACGGGCGTAGATCGGATAGCGTTTTCGTTGTGGGAAACAATTTTCGTTTCGTGATAACGAGTGTCAATTACCGGCTTAAATATCTCGACTTTCTGTTTCGCAATGATAGCGCGGTTCAGTCTGCGGATGAGTTCTTCCGTCTTCCCCGAAAACATGCAGCCGCAAATAACTTCTATCCATCCGGCTTTTTCGTGTCGGGATTTACCCCCTAAATGCGGCTCAATAAACATGGTTGCAAAATACAAAAATGCAGGTTTACGTTAAATGCAGGTTTACCGCAGAGGGTATTTAAATGCAGGTGCGGCTCGGACGGACGCATTGAGAGAACAATACGTTCCTGGCCATTAGATGCGCAACTGCGCGGAGGCCGCAGAAGGTAGTCGCGCTTTCGCTTGGAAATAGCTTAGCTAAACTTTAAAGAATACAAAATGCAGGTTTATCGCAGAGGATTTTTGAATACATGTGCGGCTCTGCGGACGCATTTGAAGAACAAGGTGCTCCTGTCCACAAAGTGTGCAATTTCGCGGAGGCCGCGGAGTTGTGCTGTGCGGGCTCTGGCCGTTGAACCGAAATGCAAGCCTTCCATTGGGCTGAAGTTCGGATGAATGAAATCCAAGCGTTAGCGCGACTGCTTCTCCGCGGTGCTTTGCGAAGTTGCTCACTATGCCAACCGATGCATGTAGCTCTCCAAATGCGCCCGAATTAGCGGCAGCTGCATTCAAAAATCCTCTGCGGTAAATTGCATTTATGAGTACTCGGATGAACGTTATCCAAGCGTTAGCGCGACTACCCCTCTGCGGGCCTTTGCGAAGTTGCTCACTATGCCAACCGATCCATGTAGCTCTCCAAATGCGCCCGAATTAGTCGCACCTGCATTCAAAAATCCTCTGCGGTAAATTGCATTTATGAGTACTCGATGTGCGGAAGCTTGTACTCTTCGGGGACCGCAATCTTCACATCATCCACCACTCTCACCTGGCACGATAATCGTTCGTTCGGCCGTAGCGCTCCCAGCGTGCGGTAACGATTTTCTGCAGGCGTAACCTGGCTAAAGTGCTCACTGCCTTCCAGGACAATCACCTTACAGGTTGTGCACCTGCCTTTACCGCCACAGGCATGCATCCAATCGAGCCGGTGGCTTTGGAAGGTATGGAGCAATGACATTTTTGGATCCGTTTCAGAAAGTGTTTTATTGTTCCAGTTGGCGATGACAATCGTAGGCATGTTTGGGATTTTAAGTGTGGAAATGCGCCAATAACAATTAACTTTATAACCGCCAAATAAGGCATTAATACGACACGATCAACATGGACGAAAAGATTAGTCTTGAAGCAATAGCCGTGTATGGCGATGCTTACGCTGAAAAACTTTTGAAGAACTTTTTTGCGAGCAAGGAGAAGATCAATGGTCAGGAAATTCTAAGCCTTTCTTCGATCCAGCAGGTAAATCTTTTTGTGATACGCGAACTTTTTAAAGCGTGGAAAGAAGAAACCCGAAAGCAAAAGAGCGCTTACTTCGACAATGAGAACCCGGAAGTGAAAGAAGCCCTGGCGACATACATGTCTGTTGTATCAAATCATATTTTAATAGACCGTGCGCACTTTTCGCCACTGCTGAAGAAAGCCGTAAGCCAGACCCTCATGGCGATTTTTGATCCGTATGATTTCTTTTCGATGCTTGTGACCGGAAAAGATAACAAGCTTGAAGTGGCATCGCTGAGGGATGAAATCAAGTACATCAAAATCAACAAAGCCCCGATTGAACGGATGCTGCAAACACTTGAGCAGCGAAAAGTGGAACACATCCCCGGCAACGAAGCCTTCGCTATACTCGATCAGATTCTTGAAGAAGTAAACTTTACTCCCGAAGACCTTGACGGATATATCGAAAAATTTTCACAGGTACATTACCTCGATCCAGCATCATTTTATATTTCGAAACCTGCACATGAAGTTGAGGTAAGGGCGACAAACACACCAAAAGCAGAAGTCAGATCCGAGATGAGCGAAACACGCACCACTTATTCCGAAGATCGCGTGGTTGTGGAGCAAAAGAAAGTTGTCGTGCAGGAAGTTAAGCCGACTATCAATGAGCGAACACCGTCCGGCAAACAAGCATTGATGGACAATCTGAAAAAGATTTCGAAGATCAAGGACAGCCTTTCTATCAATCAGAAATTCATGTTCACCAAGGTGCTATTCTTTGGCGACTTCGAATCCTTCAGTCGTGCCATTGATGAAATCGACCAACTTCCGGACCTCAATGCAGCCCTCCGCTACCTCGAACGCCATTCGTCAAACTGGGACCGGGATAGCAAGGAGTTCCATGAGTTTATGGAGATGGTGGAACAGCGGTTTGCATAAGTTCCTCATTCGGAAACCGTTCGCGACTTAATGTTTTATCCTCAGGTCGGGTGTGGAATTAGGCATTAGGCATTAGGAAATGCAGAAGTGTCTTATCGAATCGTGTACGTGCTTTTTTAGCTTCACACCATCCACTAATGCCTAATTACTAATACCTAATGCCCGACATTGTCGCATTTCACCAACGAAGATGACGTTTTCAGCCCGCCTGTTGGTAGGAATTTTCATGCAATTTTGAAATATCAAATCGGCAACAGCGCAATTGCCGATTGAGATGGGAAAAACTTAACAACATTAAAACTCAATAATTATGGCAACGTTAAATGCATCGCTTACAGCAACAGCACCTTCAAAAGCAAAAGTTTGGACAGGCCGCATTATGGCGGGCATCGTTATTCTATTCATGCTGATGGATAGCATTTTCAAATTCATTGTGAACGAACAAGTAATCAAAGGCACCACCGAGTTAGGATTTTCTACCCACCATCTTCCTATACTCGGAACGCTGGGCTTAATCTCGATCATCCTCTACATTATTCCACGCACAGAAATTCTCGGAGCGATTTTACTGACTAGCTATTGGGGCGGAGCCATCGCAACCCACGTGCGTATGGACAATCCGTTGTTCTCTCACATTTTGTTTCCGGTGTATCTGGGAATATTGGCGTGGGGAGCGTTGTACCTCAAGAGTGAGAAGTTTCGCAGCTTAATCGTAGACGGAAGCAAGTAAGATATTTGGGTGCCGGGAAGCCAGGGGTCCGGGGAGTCCAGGGAAATACGCTTCCCCGGTTTCCTGGCCTCCTGGCTTCCGCGTTGGGAGCTTCACTCTTCCAAGTGTCTAATCAGCTGAGGGCAGCACTAAGAGTTATAGACGCTGTAACACCTGCATCCTGTGCGCATCCAGCTTCAGGAAGATGAACAGCATCACCGTGAATCCCCATAAGGAAGATCCACCGTAACTGAAGAATGGAAGTGGAATACCGATCACGGGAAAGAGGCCGATTGTCATTCCGATATTGACAGCAAAGTGAAAGAAAAGAATACAGGCGATCGAATACCCATATACTCTCGCAAAACGGTTTTTCTGACGTTCCGCTAAGAAGATCAGCCGCATGAGCAGTGCCATAAAAAGTGCTACAACGGTGAGGCTACCCAGCCAACCGTGCTCTTCACCAATCGTACAGAAAATAAAATCGGTGCTCTGCTCAGGAACGAAGTCGAATTTCGTTTGAGTTCCTTCCAGGAAACCTTTTCCAAAAAATCCCCCACTACCGATGGCGATTTTCGATTGCGTGACATTCCATCCATAGCCGAGCGGGTCCGCATCTGGGTTCAACATGGAAACAATTCTTCGCTGGTGGTGATCTTCCAGTAAATTAAAAACGGCCTCTACGCTACCAATGAAGAATGCAAGTATCGCTGCACCCGCAGTTATTGTCACAAGTGTCTTGATCTTTTTCCTGCGATTCATGTACATCACAATTCCCCAGACAACACCAATACTGCCGAACAAAATCCAGTTATTTTCCACGAGCAATGTAAGGATGAAAAGGGCAGCCGCGCCAAGACCAAGCAGAATAAGGAAAGGTGACATCCCTTCCCGATAGAAAACAACACTAAAAACTAAGAACACCATTGCTGTTCCATAATCTTTCTGAAGTAGGATCAACAAAATCGGGGCACCAATGATGGCAAATAAGATCATCTGATTTCGCAGGTTGTCCATCTTAAATCCGATTGAACCGATAATCTTCGCAACCACGAGAGCGGTGGCAAATTTTGCAAATTCAGAAGGCTGGACCCCAAAGGATCCGATTCCAAGCCACGCCTTATTTCCGCCAACCTCCTTTCCAACGATCGGAACGAGTAACAAAAGAAAGAGAACTCCACCATAAATTATGTAGGCAAATGTTTCGTAGAACTGCCTGTCAATAATCAGAATGGCCGAGATAAGAACCCCTGAGGTAACGATGAACATCAGCTGTCGGCCCGAGTTCAGGCTTAGATCAAAAATGCTTTGATCCGCTTCTGCATCGTACGTGACGGCATAGATATTCAGCCAGCCAAAAAATACGATGGCCATGTACAAGCCAACTGTTACCCAGTCGACTTTGGTTGTAATAATTTTTTCTTCCTGTCTCAATCCAGAAAATCCCCTTTTAATACGTAATCCTGAATGTGCGGTCGTTTTGTTTCACCGTACAGATATTTTTCAATCATCAAGCTGGCAATGGATGCTGCAGCACGCGCACCCTGCCCTGAAAACTCTACATATACCGAAACTGCGATCTTCGGATTTTCTTTGGGCGCGTAAGCGATGAAAACCGAGTGATCAGGTCGCGCGTTCTTCATGGTCTTCGCATCGTTCTGAACGGAACCAGTCTTACCACAAACAACAATGTCTTTCAAACTTGCGCGATATTGGCCTGTACCCGAGCGCACCACTTCCTCCATTGCATCAGCCGCGATCTCGAAATTCTTCGGATCGATTGTGGTGTAATGCTTTTCAAGGTATTCAGGCAGTGGCTTACCGGAGTCCCCGATTGATTTTACAAGGTGAGGTGTGATGTAATATCCTTTGTTCGCAACGGTCGCAGCAAAGTTTGCCATCTGCAACGGAACCACCAGGTTCTCGCCTTCACCGATTGCAATGGAATAAATATTTGAGTACTTCCATGGACGCCCCGTATAAGCCCTATCATAAAACGCTGGACTCGGCACCAGTCCATTCTTTTCGTTGGGAAGATCGATTCCAAGCCTCCTACCAAATCCAAAGCTCGAGATGTGTTTATTCCATTCTTCAAGACCAATGCGGGTGTCGTCAAACGGATTGTCTGATTTTCCTTTGTTAACCATTCGCTTCATCGCCTGGTAGAAATATGGATTGCACGAATTGGTAATGGCCCCGCGTAAATCTTCGTTGGTGTGTGGCCCGTGGCAGTTGATGATGGAACGCTCACACTTGAAGCGCGTTTCGGGTGTGATCACCCCTTCCTGCAGCGCGACCATCGCCTGAGCGATTTTGAAAATAGATCCCGGACGATATTGCGCCATCAACGGCCTGTTGAATAACGGCTTATTTGTATCGCTGTTGATGAGAACGAAGTTGTCGCTATAGCGCTTACCCGTCAGCATCGTAGGATCGTAAGAAGGCCCTGAGACCATCGAAAGAATTTCTCCAGTTGAGGGTTCAATACAGATGATACTTCCCGCTTTGCCCTTCATCAGGAATTCACCATACTCTTGCAGATCAAGGTCAACGGTACTTATTAAGTTCTGTCCAGGCTCAGCAAGCGTGTCGTATTCACCATTTGAGAAGGGTCCTTTGATGATTCCATCCACATCGCGCAGCAAGAAACGTTTACCACTTCTGCCGCGGAGGTATTTTTCATAATACGCCTCAATTCCGCTCTGACCAATCCCTTCTCCCTGACGGTAAAATTTACTCTGATCACGTTCGAGCTGTGTTTTTGAAATTTCGCTTACGTATCCGAGCGCATTTGCCATTACATTCTTTGTGTAGGCCCGCGTGCTTCGTGCCTGGATCATGAATCCGGGGAATTCATCAATGCGGTCCTGGATGCGCGCGAAATCAAGATTGGAAAGTTGCGTGAGGAAAACCGTGGGCTTGCGTGGCGAATATTCTTTCTTCTTTCTTAGCTCTTTGAATTTTTCACGAAGCTCCGGCATCGTCATCGAGAATACTTCGCAAAATGCAGCGCTGTCAAGATGCTTAACTTCTTTCTTGAGGATCAGTAAATCGAATTCGGGAGTATTGTAAACGATCAGTTTCCCGTTTCGGTCGTAGATAAGACCGCGGACGGGCGGATCGACCACTTCCAGTACAGCGTTGCTGTTTGCCAGATCTTTGTATTTGCGATCGACAACCTGGATGGAAAACAGTTTGATAAGGAAGATAACTCCCACCAAAATGAATGCGATCTGAATAATTTCCCTTCTGCCTTCGTTCATAGAATCAAGCTTCCTTCAGGCCAACGAAAAAGTTTAAAAAATTACCGGTACCTGCCACTCGGGAACAAGTACTGGACTATTAAAGTTACAA
>DASWTM010000209.1:0-42891 GCA_036402115.1 Chryseosolibacter sp. | reverse complement strand
AGGAGTACCTCGTTCCCGAGAATCGTACTATCCTCATCATCGATCCTAAAGCTGAAAATCTATGAGAACTCTAAAAATATATTCGCTGAGCCTGCTAGTGGCAACAGCGCTCTCTGCAGAAATCTTCGCACAGACAATCACGACACCTCCGCCTCCGGGAAAGCCGAAAGATTTCAAGCTCCCAGAAAAGAAGTCGTTGAAACTGGACAATGGACTAACCGCAACGTTAGTTCCTTACGGAGCAATTCCTAAAGTCAACATTAACGTCATTATCAAAACAGGAAATATTCACGAAGGTGAGAATGAAGTGTGGCTTGCTGACCTTGCAGGAAACTTAATGCGCGAAGGAACCGCCACGATGGACTTTACTACCATGGCAAAGAAAGTGGCAGCGATGGGAGGTCAGTTGAATGTTGGAGTTGGCCCCAATCAAATGACTGTTTCAGGTTCAGTGCTTTCTGAATTTGCTCCTGATCTTATCAGAATCATGGCGGATCTTGTGATCAATCCAGCGTTCCCGGCAAAAGAGCTCGATCGACTGAAAAATGATTTAAAGAGACAGCTTTCCGTTGATCAAAGTGTTCCGCAGAATCAGGCTACAGCGAAATTCAGATCGATCCTCTACAAGGACCATGCATATGGAAGAATCTATCCAACTGAGGCGATGATCAATTCATACACGCTGGAAAAAGCGAAGGCGTTTTATGATGCTAATGTTGGAGCGAAACGCACGGTGGTTTATGCGGTTGGAAAATTCAACGAAGCGAATGTGCGCAAAGCAATTGAGGAGTCGTTCGCAAAATGGAAGGCTGGTCCGGACGTAAATTACCCAGTAGCAACGCCAGTGAAATCTGCAGAGGTTGCGATGATCGACAGACCAGGTGCACCGCAGACAACCGTCATCCTTGGATTGCCCACACTGGATCCGTCTAAGCAGGATTTTCTGCCGCTTCAGGTAACGAACTCGCTACTGGGAGGATCGTTCGGATCGCGTATTACGAAAAACATTCGCGAAGACAAAGGGTACACGTATTCACCTTTCAGCACAGTGAATGCAGGCTACCGCGCGGCCATCTGGTATGAACAAGCTGATGTAACCACCGAGCAGACTGGTGCTTCGCTTCAGGAGATTTCCAAAGAAATTAAACGACTCCAGACAGAGAGGCCTTCCGATGAGGAAGTAAAAGGTATTCAGAATTATGAAGCTGGTATTTTTGTCCTGCAGAATTCGACTCGAGGGGGAATTATCAATCAGCTCAATTTCCTTGATGTGCACGGGCTCCCGGATTCATACCTGACCGATCGCGTAAAAAACATCTACCAGATCACGCCAGAAAAGATCCAACAGGTGGCGAAAGACCATTTTAAATACGAAGACATGACGCTGGTGCTGGTAGGCGACAAAAAAGTGCTCGAAAAGCAAATTAAAGAGCATCAAAAAGCGTTAAAGGTTAAATAACCAATCGATTCTCTAAACGCGGAGAGTTATTTGTTTACAGGGTGAAGCCACGCAGGAGTGCGTGGCTTCTTTTTTTTTCGTCCGACCACGCCTCGTGGTCTGACGACTAAAATAAACTTATTCATTCTTCAAATTCTCTGCGGGATTCGCAAACGCAGCGCGAATCGTCTGCGAACCTATGGTGATCGCACCAAGAACCAACAAGACACCAACGCCCAGGGCGATGACACCAACGGAAATTTCAGTCCTGTAAGCGATCATCTCAAGCCAGAGGTTGTTGATGAACCACGCCAACGGTATTCCGATCGCCACCGCGATCAACAGCATTTTGAAAAATCCTTTGGATAGCAGAAGCACCAAGCCTTGATCAGATGAACCGAGCACTTTTCGGATGGAAACTTCTTTCATGCGGGTTTCAATGGAATAGGTTGCCATACCGAGCAATCCAAGACACGAGATCATGATGGCGAGCCCAGCAATGAATCCAAGGATGTTAACAATGTCTCCGAAAACAGTGTTGTAAAAAAACTTGATCTCTTCTTCCACTTCTTTCAAATCACTCTTCAGTCCTGGATTGACAGTTGCCCATGCTTTTTCAATTGCTTTTGTTGCCTCCTCTGAGGAGCCTTCATAGCGGACCTGAAGCAGGCTAACCTGCGATCGATCGTACATCAACGCCATCGGCTCAACTTTACTCCAGAGTGAACCGTGATTGTAATTCTTCACCACCCCACAGATTACTTTTTTACTTGAATCCGCACGAAAGATGATTTCCTGTCCTATTGCTTCAGAAACATTTTTGAAGTTGAAAGCGCGAACTGCTTCTTCGTTTAAGACGATGAAGTTTTTGTTCGCGTCACCACGTTCTGCGGTGAAATGTTTTCCCGCAACCATTTCGATTTCCATGTTTGCGAGATAGTCTTCGTCAACATTAAAGTAACTCAGGTTTGTCCATTCGTTGTCACTAAGATCTTTCTTGAACCCATCGCCCCAGGAAACTCCGGATGCGGGGACATGAGACGCGGCCGCGGCATTTTTTACGTTTGGGAATTTCAGCAATTCAGTCTTCAGCGCTTGCGCGGACGTGTTGTTTAGTTTGACACGGATGTTCTTCTCCATGGTAAATCCGTAATCGGTATTGATGAACAGTTGGAGTTGATTGTACATGACAATCACGGTAAGGATGAATACCAGCGAAATGGTGAATTGCGAAACCAACAAGAATTTTCGAAGTCCCATCCTCGAAAACAATTTTACGGTTGTTAGGCTCTTAAGAACTTTCACGGGTTCAAAAGCGGAAAGGACGATGGCAGGGAATAACCCAGCCATAACACCGACCACAACAGCGAAAACCAAAAAGCTAATGATCACTGCGGAATTGATAGTGAGGTCCCACATGAAAACTTTTGCGAAGGTCAGCTCTAGCATCAGCGGCTTGAGAACAACCATCAACATCAATGCAACAAGGAGAGAACACAATGCAACAACCACAGACTCAGAAAGAAATTGCATGAAGATCTGCCAGCGCGCAGCACCGGTAACTTTTCTTACCCCTATTTCTTTTGCACGTTTCAGTGATCGGGCGATCGAAAGGTTTGTAAAATTAAAGCATGAAGTGAGCATGATCACTGCCGCGAGTCCACTCAGGAAATAGACGAACACCCAGGGCAACGATGGGCCTATGGAATTGTTCACCAGTTTACCCGGTGTGATATCCAGCACGGACTGAAGCCTGAATTTTGCCTTGTATGTTTCTGGGTTAGAGATGGAAGCGATGTGTTGTTTGAAAATTTTTTCCAGGTGAGGCTCAATGTCGGCTTGTCTTTTCCCTTCTTCGAGTACAATGTATGTCCAGCCATTCCAGAAGTCAGTCCAGTTCTCGAGATCATTGCCGATTTTACCGGCAGCTTGAAGACTCTTAACGGTTGACATGCTCGCAAGTGCTTCAAAGACAATGTGCGATTTATTTTTATTCTCCTTCAGAACGCCCGTTACTGTGAAGTGGCCAAGATCTCCAACTTTGAAGCTTTGACCGACAGGATTTTCTTCCCTGAACAATTTTTTGGCGGCATCCGAAGTAATGACAACGGAGTAGGGTTCTTTCAAGGCATCCTCTTTATCACCATACTTAAACTCATACTCGAATACGTCAAAAAACTCCGGGTCAGCATAATATCCCCTGACAGGAATGTTTACATCGTTGCCCTCGAAAGCAAGCCAGTTATTTCCGAAGCCACGTTTCACCCGAACCGCTTGTTCGATGCCTGTGTAATTCTCGAGGAGCTCTCCACGCAACGGCATGGGTGAAGTAGCGTTGTCGAGTGAACTTCGGTCAACGCCATTGTTGTCCACGGCATATGTGTTAACCCGATACATTCTGTCGCTTTTCGAGATGTGGCGATCATAAAGCATCTGATCAGCAACGAGCATGATAATGGCCATGCAGATCGACATGCTGACGGCAAGGCCGAAAATATTTAAAGCGGAGAAAAATTTATTCCTGGTAAGGTTGCGCACTGCAACCAGAAAATAATTTCTGATCATAAGAAATCAATTAAAGGGTGAAAGGAATTTTATTTTACCTCGCGTTTTGCAATGTAGAAGTATGCGAGGAAAGCGATTGATATAGCGATAGCTACAATTCCAAAATTACTTGGCGAGCTTGCCCTTAAGTCGAGGTAGTCGATCAGGATTAGTGAAACGCCAAAAAGCAACGTGATCAATCCCCATTTTAAAGATCCATATCGGCTGGGGACACCCCCCGTTCTAAAAATGGCCTGTGTTTCATCGCTGACATAACCCTTCTCAATCATTTTCTTTTTGAGAATGTAGTCGGTAAGAACTTTCGTAAAGAAGTAAAGTGATACACCGAAGCTTCCTATAATTGAGATGGGCATTAATACGTCTTGCATAGCAGCGAATTTTAGTGTTTGGGAGGTGAGACACGGGCGGGGCGCTGGATGTTGCAGGTGTTTGAAAAATTTTTGTGGTCGTGGCGGGTTGCCAGTTGCCGGGTGCCAGGATGCAAGTTTCAGGCTACAGGTTTTTAGGTTACAAGCTTAGTGTGCCGGATTGGGATGCCAGATAGCAGGTGACAGGTTCTTGGCTACAGATTGCAGTGTGGTGGCGTTGTGTATGAGCTTAAGTTTTGAATGAAACTTCACCAGAAAAAATCTTCGCGTTCCTCTGCGTCATCGCGGCTCCCGATGCGAGGCGATCGGGATCTTCGATCCGCGGTAAAAAAAACCGAAATTAGTGCAACATTAGGCAATTGATTGGTGTCAAACCGCATTGAATGATTGATGACCGGACGCTTGTAAAGAATGTAATGGCAGGCGACATGCAGGCTTTCAGGCTTTTGATTCATCATCATGAACGACTGGTGGCGCATATGGTGGGTAGAATTGTGAAAAATGAAGAGGAGGCTGAAGAGCTTTGCCAGGATGTTTTCATGAAAGTGCACGAAAAGCTTGGCGAATTTAATTTTCAGTCCAAGTTGTCTACCTGGATTGCGACCATTGCTTACCGGCATGCGATCAATCATTTGCGCAAAACGAAGATGACTTTTTCAGAGATTCCGGATGAAGACCGGTTTACAAAGACGTTTGTGGAAATGGAAAATCCCGAGTCGAAGACAGAAGAAAAAGACATGGACTCATTTATTCTGAAATTGATTGATGAGCTTCCCGTTCAGTATAAAACTATCCTGACCCTGTATCATGTTCAAAGCATGACCTATCCTGAGATTTGTGAAGTTACGGGGATGCCTGAGGGAACGGTTAAGAATTATCTTTTCCGTGCCCGGAATTTGCTCAAAGAGAAAGTGCAGAAGTATCTTAGTAAAGAGGAATTATTATGAGTGACGAGGAATTACAAAAGCAGTTTGAGTCGAACAACCCGCCAACGGGATCAGACCGAGACACAATTGCCTATCGCGAAATTTTCAGGGTTGTAGCGAAAGAGCCGAGCGTCACGTTGCGCTCGAACTTTGCGGAATCCATTGTGAGGAAAATTCTTGCGAAGAAGAAACGGGAATCAAGGCGGGACATGATCTGGCTAAGCTTTGGCGTTGTATTCCTCCTCATTGGATTAATTGTGACGGCAGTCGTGGCGGGACTAAAATTCGAGCTTGGCTTCTTGCGCGAGATTTCCGGCCTACTAATTTTTGGAGTGGCGGTAATCCTCCTTTTTAACTGGATTGAAAGGCGAGCATTCTCAAAGCCATCGTCAAACACGTAAAATAAAAAAGGTCAGTGCAAACTGACCTTTTTATTTCAGCAATAAACGCTGTATTAGTTTTCCGGAATAGTCACGGTTTCGAGATCTGTCACTGCTCCGACATTCACCTGCATATTGGACTTTTCAACAACTTTATAGTCTGTGTTTGGAATAAAGTGCACCTCGTAGGTTCCTGCAGGGATTCCTCGCAAAAGGAAATGCCCGGTAGCATCGCTGTAGGTCGTGCCAACGGTATCCTCTCCTGCAATTGCGTATACCGCAGGCGTTGATTCTTTTGGATCGACTACACCTTTGATAGAACCGCTTGTCGCTTCCGTAATAGTTCGGATCACCGGTTTCAGCTTATACTGATTTGAACCCGTAAGCACGATTGATCGCGCAACGTCAAAGTCCAGTAATATCTTGTAGGTTACCCCTTCGACAAATCTTTCCTGGACCAGAAGCTTCAACCCGGATTGTGACCCGCTCGGAATGTCAAGGTTGTATACCTTGCCGCCTACCTTCACCGTATTGTTATTACCCAACTTCAGGCGGATTTGTGAAATTGTTCCCGAAGGAAGTTCGATTGAACCAAGCAACGTGTCTTTTCCGTTCGTCAGGTCCAGCAGGTTGATAATGCGCTTATCGACATCAAGGGATTTCCACCCCTTGCCGTTGTCGTTTCTGCTGGCGTGGATTTCTACCCCATCGATGTCAACATTAACTTCTTGATAATCACCGGGTGCATCCGTCAACCACACTTCGACACGGGCGTTTTTGTCAAACGAATCGCACGAAGCAAGCAATGCCGCAAGTGACACAATCGCAAACCCTTTCAAAAAATTCAATTTCATTTTCGTCTATTGTTTTTAACTCTTCAATCTTCCAAAACTATGCAAGGTAAACACCCCCAAATGCCGGTTGCCGGAAATTCATGACAGATGACATATCCAGCCGGTTTTTTCACAATTATAGCCGCTAAACGGTAGTGGGCTGCAATTATCCATATTTTGAGGGGTAAGTCTTCGTTTTTGAGGTGATTTTGGAAGAAAAAACAGTGTATAATTGAAATATGAAAGTCTCTCTTATCTCCGCATTGTTGATTTTGTCAACAGTTTCGTATTCGCAAAGTTACAAAGGCGATAGTTGGTCAACCATCAAATCAAACGGAAGCGGGACACTCGCTATCGTGTACTATGAACAACCCGGCCTGATATTAAAGGTTGATGGAAAAATGAAAGGCGTATGCGTTGATATTCTTTCTGATTTTCAAAAGTTTGTGGAAAGCAAGCACGGAAAAAAAATTACGGTAAGCTATGTCGGTGAGGAAAAAGACTTTTCCAATTTTCTGAAGGTAGCGCAAACCACACCGAACGTTATTGGCGTAACGAATACGAGTATCACGGAAGAACGAAAAAAGTTAATGAAGTTCTCGCCTCCATTCATGACCACACAGCTTGTGCTTCTTACAAACAAAAATGCTCCCGCGTTGCTTAAGCTTGAAGATATGCCAAAAACGTTCAACGGTTTTACTGCGCAAGTCATCACCGGAAGCACACACGTCAAATACATAGAAGAGATGAAGAAACAATACTTCCCGGCACTCCCGGTTACGTATGCCTCTTCCAGCGAAAGCGTAATCAAAAATTTGTCAACGAATCCGAAGCTGTTCTCCATTCTTGATTTTACGGAATACATTGGGGTGGTTCGAAAGAAGATTCCTGTAAAGAGGCAGGATGTTGAATTGGGAAATCCAGAGCCACTTGGGTTTATCATGTCAAAACAGACGGATTGGGACGTTTTATTCAAGGAGTTTCTCACGGAGGAATACCGTAAGAGTGTGCGCTACAAAGAAATTATTGCGGATAACTTAGGGACTTCATTTCTGAGTTTGGTCAAGTAGCCTATAGCCACCAAGGCACGAAGACGTCAAGGAACACCAGGGAATTTGCAGATAAAATCTTAATGTTCCTTCATGCCTTAGAGTCTTACCAAGCGTCATGCGCTACGCGGGAGTGGCTAGGAAGAAAACAAAACGCCCAGAATTTCTCCCGGGCGTTTATATTATTGGAAACTAAACTTTCTTAATAAACGAGGCTGCGTTCCATCATAAACTCAGCAATCTGCACCGCATTTGTGGCCGCACCTTTTCTCAGGTTGTCAGCAACGATCCACATGTTTAGCGTGTTTGGCTGAGACTCATCTCTGCGTAATCTTCCAACGAACACTTCATCACGTCCTTTTGAATTGATAGGCATTGGGTAGATGTTATTCTTCGGATCATCCTGAACGATCACACCTGGTGTGCTGGCGAGGATTGAACGAACTTCGCTGAGGTTGAAATCTTCTTTGAATTCAACATTGACTGCTTCGGAGTGACCACCGATCGAAGGAATACGAACTGTCGTTGACGTTACGCCAATGGAGTTGTCGCCCATGATCTTACGTGTTTCATTCACCATTTTCATTTCCTCTTTGGTGTAGCCATTGTCAAGGAATGAATCGATGTGCGGTAGCGCATTCATATCGATTGGGTGAGGATATACCTTTGTTCCAGTCACGCCTTTGCGCTCGTCCATCATTTGCTGAACGGCATCTTTACCTGTACCGGTAACAGATTGGTATGTTGATACTACAATTCTCTTCAAGCCATACTTCACGTGTAACGGAGCGAGCGCCATTACCATTTGGATAGTTGAACAGTTCGGATTTGCGATGATGCGGTCGTCAATCGTCAATACATTACCATTGATTTCAGGAACGATCAGTTTCTTAGTTGGGTCCATCCGCCAGGCAGACGAGTTGTCGATTACAATCGAACCCGCTTCAGCGAATTTCGGAGCCCACTCAAGGGACGTGTTTCCTCCCGCAGAGAAAATCGCGATGTCCGGAGCAAGCTTGCACACTTCTTCAATGCCTTTTATTTGATACTCCTTACCCTTAAAGGTCATCTTCTGACCTACCGATTTCGAGGAGGCTACCAAATACAATTCATCAAAAGGGAAGCTGCGCTCTTCCAGCACGTTTAAGATTTCCTGGCCCACCAATCCTGTGGCACCAACTACTGCGAGTTTCATTTGTTTTTGTAAATTAATGAGTTGCAAAAATAGTGCAGTTCCCCCGCACTATGAACAGAAATAAAAAATATCATTTCAAATGGGGGAAAACATTTTTTCGAAATCGATTCCACTGCTTGTATTACTAAGCACATTGCTCGCCCAACACACGTTAGGTCAGATCGTTGACAATTTTGAAGACGGTGACTTTTCAAACAATCCGGCATGGTCAGGTGACATTCTAAATTTTGGCGTGGTTGGAGCGCAGCTGCAACTCAATGCACCCGACCCTACGCCTTCGAACACAGGTACCTCCGTATTGACGCTTCCCTTCGCCATACCGAACAACGCCACGACACAGTGGACGTTTTTCATCCAACACGTTACCTTTTCAGGCAGTGACAACAACAATTCGCGTGTGTACCTGATGAGCTCTTCTGGGGGCCTGACAGGTTCGACAAATGGATACTATCTTCAGTTTGGCGAGTCGGGCACTGAAGATGCGGTGAGGCTATTCCGGCAGACAGGATTAAGTTCAACGCAAGTCCTCGCGGGTGCGCCACAGCAGATCAAGGATCCGTTCCAACTATGGGTACGGGTTATAAGATCTTCTTTGGGACAATGGGAATTGCTCGTAGGCGCAGATATAAACTCTCTGGTGTCTGCCGGAGTTGCCGTTGACAATACATTCAGCACCTCAGCATATTTTGGAATCAGGTGCAAATACACACAAACAAACGTTCAGCATTTCAATTTCGATGACTTCCTGGTTGTAAGCGTACCCGACCCAGACGTTACCCCGCCCCAGATCAATTCCGTAACGGCTATCAATTCCTCCACAGTTCAATTAAACTTCTCGGAAGCGCTGAATGCAAATGAGCCCCTTGTATTCAGCAATTTCATTCTAAACGACACCGTTCAGATCACCGCTGCATCTTATACCGACACGCATGATGGCGTCACACTGACGCTTGACCAACCGATGCTCAACGGATACGTTCAAAGAATCACGTTTCCTTCGTTCGTAGATGAGGTCGGGAACATTCTGCAGCAAGGCACACACGAGTTTCTTTTTTTTCAGGAGGTGACGCCACAAGCAAACGACATCGTTTTGACAGAAATTTATCCAGACCCCTCGCCTTCCCTTGGACTCCCCCTTCAAGAGTTCATCGAACTCTATAATCAAAGTGAGCATCCGTTTCAGCTCCAAAACTGGCAAGTGACGGATGGAACCACTACCGGGACCGTCACAACGGATTTCATATTCCTGCCAAAGCGATATGTAATACTTTCTTCCCTGGAAGGCACCTTGTCGTACGCCCCTTATGGAACATCAATCTCCGCTAGCCCATTTCCGTCATTAAATAATTCCGGAGACAACCTGAAACTAAAATCTCCCGATGGAACGATTATCGACTCGCTCACTTACACCATGGCAGCATATCGTGACGATGACAAAAGCAACGGAGGCTACACACTTGAGCGCATCGACCCAACCAATTTTTGCCGCGGCATTGAAAACTGGAAAGCAAGTGGGAATGTTATTGGTGGCTCCCCCGGGACGGAAAATTCCGTTCACGAGGTAACAACCGATCAAACAGGTCCCGCCCTGAGCGCTGTAGAAGCAAAAGCTGCAAATGCAGTTGCCTTGAAATTTAATGAACGCCTGGCTGCCGCTGCGCCAGCGGAAGAAGATTTCATATTTCCCTACCCAGTTGATGTGCTCAGCGCCACATTTTCAGATGAGCAACATGCGGCAATTGATCTTGTTTTCTCTTCCGACCTCGATTCAGCAACGTTCTACAACATCGTTGTTACAAATATTTTTGACTGCACAGGCAATCCTATACAGCAGGACTCTTCATCCGCGACATTCAAAATGGATGTGGTCAAACCCCGGGTCATCTCCGTCAATGCGCCCACGCATGATCGGATCGAGATCATCTTCTCCGAGGCAGTAATAGAGCAGTCGTTCAACCCTCAGGCAATAGTGATCGCGGATTATGCAGGAGCAATGACGTTTTACCTTGCATCAGGTCAAAAAAAATTAATGATCGATTTATCCACTCCACTCGAGAATGGTCGTGACTACCTAATGATAGTTCAAAATATAATTGATCGCTTTAACAACGCGCTTGACTCCTCCGCTTACAACATTCGGTTTTTTGAAGCGAAACCGGTCCTTCCTCGAGACGTGGTTATCAACGAATTCTTTGCAGACCCAAATCCGGTTATTGGCTTGCCTGAAAGCGAGTTCATCGAAATTCACAACCGAAGTGCCAATGCAATTGATGTCTCCGGCTGGAGATTCACGGATGGCGCGTCACAGGCTGTCTTTCCCGAGAAGATTATTTTACCAGGTCAGTATTTGATTCTATGCGCGCAAACCGCAACACCATCGTATCAAAGTTTCGGCACAACGCTTGGACTGGCTAACTTCCCTTCCTTGAATAACAGTGGTGACCTTGTAAAACTGATGAGCGAAGAAGGTGTTGTGATAGACTCGATCGTGTATCAATCTGTCTGGTATCATGATGACGACAAAAAAGATGGAGGGTGGTCCGTTGAGCGCGTCAATCCAAATGACTTTTGCCGTGATGCAGAGAACTGGAAAGCGAGTATCGATGAATCAGGAGGGACTCCCGGCCGTGTGAATTCTGTTTTCGCATTGACGCTGGACAATCGTCCGCCACTCATTTTAAGTTTCGACCCAATTGATGCAGATAGCCTTGTTCTTAATTTCAGTGAAAGATTGTCTATCGATGCCGCCAGTGCCGACAACATCGTATTCGAGTCTCCGCTAGCCGCTGACACACTTGCCTTCACCGATGATACGATGAAAAGTATCGGGATTCGGCTTGAACGCGAAATGGACTCGCTTGCAACGTATCGAGTGACCCTCCGCAACATCGCTGACTGTCCTGGGAATGTGATGAATTCAGACTCCACATTACTGATTAAGCTCGACAGCTCATTGCCCCTTGTTGAATCTGTTGTTACTGCAAGCCAGAGCAGCGTGCGCGTAGCTTTTAGCAAGAAGATAAACGTCAGCGCTGTAACACAGTCGAACTTTTCAATTTTAGGGCACCAATTGACAGAAATTAAAGCACTAGATCCTTACGCCTTACAGCTTATCTATGGTGACCCTTTTGTCAATGGAAAAGAATATCGTCTGATCGTTTCCAACGTTCCAGATCTTGCTGGAAACCTTTCTGACACAACGACTCATAGCGTTTTATTTTTTGAACCGTTCCCAGTCTCACCAAAAGACATTGTCATTTCTGAAATATTTGCCGACCCGACACCAACGATTGGGCTACCCGAAACTGAATTTGTTGAAATTTTCAACCGCAGTATGCACCCCATCCAGCTTAAGAACTGGACGTTGCACGATGAGCGAACTGCGGTGAAGCTAAAACCGCATATTCTGCTGCCATCGGATCGTCTCGTCTTGACGATCGCATCAAAATCGCATCAATTTCAAAACTCGCTTGGAGTGAGTTCATTTCCAATGCTGACAAATGCGGGTGAGTCGTTGAGTTTAAAAGACTCTACCGGTCAAACAATCGATTCCTTACGGTACACGGATCAATGGTATCGCGATAGCGAAAAAGCCGATGGTGGTTGGTCTCTTGAATTGATTGATCCGGATAACCTTTGTGCTGAGGGCGAAAACTGGACCGCGTCTGAGGATCCATCCGGGGGAACGCCAGGAGAGGTGAATTCAGTTGACGCTGAAAAACCAGACCTCACGGCCCCTGAAATTATTTCAGTTTTCGCGTCTGCTGCGGACACAATCATCGTCACCCTCAATGAAAAGATGAATAGCGAAACACCTCCGCTGAACTCCTTTTCATTTGAACCTCCTGTTAGCATCGACCACATTGATTTCACTGACCAAAGTAAACGGGCGTATTTTCTAAAACTTTCGCCTCCGCTTGAGGCGGGACTTCGCTACGCAATAACAATCAAAAGCCTGGCGGATTGTGCCGGAAATCTAATTGCACCGCGGCAACCGATGTACTTCGCGCTGCCAGAAACACCCGAACCATCAGACGTAATCGTCAATGAAATCTTGTTCAATCCATCGACAACCGGTGTAGATTTTGTGGAGCTGTATAATCGGTCTGAGAAATTTATCAATCTTAGAAAATGGAGGATCGCAAATATGATGAATGATACGATTTTGAACCAGAAGGAGATCTCGCAGGCAGATGTCATTTTTGAGCCAGGTGATTTCCTCGTACTAACCAGCGATCCAAATGTTGTCAAGGGTGAGTACATGCAGAGCGTTGAAGATAAAATGTTGAGGACGCAGCTTCCCCCGTTGTCCGATGATGAAGGATCGGTGGTGATCTTGGATGAACAAAAAAAGATTATTGATACAGTCTTCTATTCCGATAAACAGCATTCACCGCTCCTCAAAAATACGGAAGCTGTTTCGTTGGAACGGGTTGATATCAACTCGCCATCGTCAAATGAAAATAATTGGCAATCCGCCAGCGCAACCAGTGGCTATGCTACGCCTGGTTTTCAGAACGGAAGCGCGATGCAACACGTGTTAGAAGAGGCCATCTCTGTTCAGCCTGAAATTTTCGCTCCAACGTCCAGCCAGGGTTTTACTATGATTGGTTATCACCTCGATCAGTCGGGATATGTTGTTAATGTTAAAATTGTAGATGCGCACGGTCGCGTAGTCAAAGACGTGGCAGAAAATGAACTCTTGGCCGCAGAAGGTTTTTTTATCTGGCGCGGAGATACAAGCTCTGGATCAAAAGCAGCCATTGGCGCTTACCTGGTTTGGTTTGAAGCGTTTGACCAAAATGGCAACGTTATCACAGTTAAGAAGCGCGTTGTGATTGCCGACAGGTTTTAGGTTGGATATTAAATCGATTACCTATTTTCGCGGTATGAAATTATTCTTTCGCGAGCAGGGGCAAGGACAGCCGATGATTATCATGCACGGAATTTTTGGCTCGTCTGACAACTGGTTGACACAGGCAAAAATCTTATCCGAAAAATATCGCGTGCTTTCGCTCGACCTTCGCAATCATGGACAATCACCACACGATGATACGTTCGATTATCCTTCAATGGCGAACGATCTGTTGCTTTTCATACAGCAACACAATCTTCAAAATCCAATTGTGATCGGCCATTCAATGGGTGGAAAGGTGGCAATGAATTTTGCGGTCGCCCATCCCGACATGCTCGACCGACTGATTGTAGTCGACATCGCGCCTCGGCCCTATAATCTCGAGCACTATGTGATCATAGATGGGTTAAAGGCAATTCCGATTGGAAGCATTTCATCCCGCAACGAAGCAGATGGGGCCCTGGTTCCGTACGTTCCAGAACCCGATGTGAGGCTGTTCCTCTTGAAGAATCTTCAGCGTAAGCCCGAGGGTGGTTTCTCCTGGAAGATAAATCTTCCGGTAATTGATAAGAATTTGAGCAACATTGGGCTTGACCTTCAGTTTACCGGCACGTTCGATAAGCCAACACTTTTTATTCGTGGAGGGAGATCAAAGTATGTCCACGACAAGGACATGACGCGCATAAAAGAAATTTTCCCGCAGGCGACCCTTGAAACGCTTGACACTGGTCACTGGGTGCAAGCAGAAAAACCGAGAGAATTTGTGGACCTTGTACTCAAGTGGTTGACGCAAGCCTCTTAGGTCCTAAAGGAGATACGGCCAATTTCGGTTCTGTCAGCTGGCGTCAACCGTTCTTTTCCCTTTAGGCGATTAAGGGTTTTGCAGTTGCAGACACGCCCAGGTTTCGCGTTCGTCCCTGGAAATTTCTTTTAAATTGTGTTTCGCAGCTTCGCGTTTCAAGTCTTCGATGTCATGGGTATAGAAACCACTGAGCAGAAGCTTTCCTTGGGCGCCTAGAAATGACGCGTAGACGCTCATCTCGGAGAGCAGCACATTTTTGTTGATGTTGGCGAGGATGATGTCAAAAGTTCCCGCAAGGTTCACTTCGGAAATTTTACCCTGCTGGATATGAATGTTAGGCGTACCGTTGAGTGTTTTGTTTTCCTCACCATTCACAACGCTCCACTCGTCAATGTCGAAGGCTTCGATCTGGGTCGCGCCAAGCTTAGAAGCCATGATCGCAAGGATTGCTGTGCCACAACCGGCATCCATCACGCGCTTGTTTTTATGATCGATGGACATTTGGTTCTTGATCATCAGATACGTTGTTTGATGATGCCCCGTTCCGAACGACATCTTTGGTGTGATGATGATCTCGTAAGGATATCGTTTTTCTGGCTTGTGAAACTCTGCGCGGATCAGGCATTTCCCATCAACATCGATAGGCTCGTAATTTCTTTCCCACTCTTCATTCCAGTTTTTTTTCTCGATTTTCTGAAACGAGAAACTCAACGGAGTAGTAGCGGAATACCGTGACTTGAGCTCGTTGACGATCTCTTCGGAGAAACCATCTCCTTCAACGTACGCATCAAAGCCGGTTTCACTTTCCTGGAAGGTATCAAATCCCGCTTCCGACAATTCTGCAATCAGAATATCAATGAAGGCTGGCGAGCAAGACACGGTGAGCTGTGTGTAGTACATGGTTGAAGTTGTCAGTTTTGTGTTCCGTCTTCCATGCTAACCAACACGGAACCCGGAAACACGCACTTGGATTCAAATTGATTTTATGATCTCGGTGAATTCGCGTGACTTCAGCGAGGCGCCACCGACAAGTCCACCATCGACATCCGGACATGCGAAAAGTTCTTTTGCGTTGGCCGCGTTTACACTGCCGCCATAAAGAATTGAAATGTTGTCGGCAACGCTTGCTCCATACTTTCCTGCGAGATGTTTGCGAATCACCGCATGCATCTCCTGCGCTTGCTGAGACGTTGCGGTCTTTCCCGTGCCGATAGCCCAAACGGGCTCATAGGCGATGACAACTTTTTCAAGCTGCGCTGCTTCGAGGTGGAATAAGCTTTCTTCAACTTGTTTTTTCACCAACGCTTCGTGGCCGTTCTTCTCCCGGACCTCCAGCGGCTCACCGCAGCAGAAGATAGGAGTAAGTGCATTTTTCAATGCGATATCAACTTTCTTCGCGAGCAGCTTGCCGTCTTCACCAAAATATTGCCTGCGTTCGCTGTGGCCAACAATCACATACGGGATGTTCATCGACTTCAGCATCATGGCAGACGTCTCGCCCGTGTAGGCACCACTTTCATGCTCGCTGCAGTTTTGTGCGCCAAGTGAAATTCTTGTGTTGCTGCCCAACAGATTTTTGATTGAATTCAGGTATGGGAACGGAGTACAGAAAATTACCTTGACATTTCCTTTTACTTCATCGGCTACCATACCCATCACTTCCGATGCAAGGATGTTAGCTTCTTCGAAGGTCTTGTTCATTTTCCAGTTACCGGCAACAATTTTTTGGCGCATATGTGTCTAGTTTTAAGGATGGCAAATATAACAAAGGCTGATGGGGGATGGTTAATGGGTCATAGATTTTTTGGCCCGGTTAATCCAGTGCCGGTTCCAACGGTTGAAATGGAACATGTGTCTAAAGATCAAAGCCAGTATTTATGAAAAAGACTTTTGGATTACTGCTATTGCTGACGGCAGCTCTTGTTTCTTGTGATGAGAACGAGGAAGCGGTATCACCGGATTGCGATGTGGTTGCAACCGTTGTCGACTTGCGCGGCCTCGATGGATGTGGATTTGTTTTTGAGCTTGAAGATGGAACGCGACTCGAGCCCGTTCGCGTTTTCTATTGTGGAACGGAGCCGATGCCCGAGATTCCTGCTGACCCACTGCACACTTTCGATTTTGCTGCAGGAAAAAAAGTAAAAATCAGCTACGATATTAGTCAGGAGATCGGATCAATCTGCATGGCTGGCACGCCCGCCAAAATTACCTGCCTGACAGAACTAACCACAGGTGGCGAAGATTCCCAACCATAAAAAAGGCACCCGGAAGGTGCCTTTTCATTTAGCTATTTTTTTGAATTCAGCTGATCCATGTTCATGTAGTCGAAGGTCACATTGAGCAACGCCTTCACGCCTGTGATCATGCTCGATTCATCCATCATAAAATCAGGAGTATGGTGTGACGGTGCTTTGGAGGGATCTTGTCCCGGAGGACAAGCACCCACAAAAAAGAATAGCCCAGGAACCTTCTTTTGATATGACGCAAAATCTTCCGCGCCCGTCTGAGCATTGATACGTACAACATTTTTCTCACCTCCTGCAGCGCGTTGCAAACTTGCCACCATCTTTTCCGTTAGTCCGGGATCGTTATAGGTCACAGCAGTTTTTGAATCGATAACGACTTCTGCTCTTGCACCAGCGCTTTCAGCAATCTTTGTAGCGGTGAGTTTGATCTTTTCATGAATTGTCTTTTGCATTTCCTGATCAAACGTGCGGATGGTGCCCGACATCTCGGCATATTCCGGAATGATGTTCTCGCGGATTCCTGCGTTGATCCTGCCGACTGAAATCACAGCGGCCTCTTTCGTGAGCTCTGTTTGACGACTGATAATCGTCTGAAGTCCATTGATTATTTGTGCGGACACAACAATCGGATCGATTCCCATCCATGGCGCGGACCCGTGTGATTGTTTGCCGAATACTTTTATAGTAAACCAGTCGGAGGCAGCCATGAACCCCATCGGCTTGTATTCAATTTGTCCAAGCGGACTGATCGACCGGATGTGCAAGCCGAAGATCACATCAACTTTCGGATTTTCGAGAACGCCTTCTTTAACCATGAGGTCTGCACCTCCTTCTTCTCCCGCAGGCGGTCCTTCTTCTGCAGGCTGAAAAATGAATTTAACCGTGCCCCTGATATCTGCTTTGTTCTTCGAAAGTATTTCTGCGACACCCATCAGAATTGCCACATGCGAGTCATGACCACAGGCATGCATCACGCCAGTCTCCTGCCCATTGAATGTTGTCCTTTCTTTTGATGCAAAGGGCAAACTGTTCCGCTCGGTCACAGGCAGTGCATCCATGTCTGCACGCAATGCAATAACAGGTCCCGGTCTGGTCCCTTTGAGAATTCCTACAACACCCGTTTTTGCAACTCCCGATTGAACTTCAATCCCGAGCGATTTCAAATGTTCAGCGACCTTTGCAGCAGTTTTGACTTCGCGGTTGGACAGCTCCGGATATTGATGAAAATGTCTTCTCCATTCGATCACTTTTGATTCGATGTCTTTTGCTTGTTGATCAAGCTTTGCCTGAACTTTAGAATTGACTTGTGCGCCTACTGTAAACGCTAGCGTAGCGAGAATCGCACTGTATATAATTTTCCTCATGAAGATGTTTTAGGTTGTTCAATATAAAAATAAATTCAGGGAACGACATCAGGAAACCAAATGAAGCTCAATTCGAGGCAAACACCTGGGTGGCGAGCCTACGTAAGAGACGTAGAGTGCCGTCTTGTACGAAATGTATGATTTGCACGACAAAAATTTTTAAATCAAGATCTGAATCGCCACAAAAAATCTTTAGACTTGATAATGATTCTACTTACGCTTCTAAACATTTCCGGGAATACCGACTGAATATCTGCTATGGACTGGATAAAGATATTTTCGAATGAAGCGGAAGCGCGGCACCGCCTTCAGCCTGATAAGCCACAGCTGGTTATTATTGGCGAGAAGCGAATCTGCCTGGTTCTTCATGCAGAGAAGTTTCGGGCCGTTCAAGATGCCTGCAGTCACAACGGCCAATCCCTGAGCAAAGGAACGGTAAACTATCTCGGTGAAATTGTATGCCCATGGCATGGGTACCGCTTTGACCTGAGCACTGGGAGACCCTGCGACTCTTCAAGTCCGGATTTAGTAACCTATCCTGTCCAAATTGACGAGACGGGTTTTTATCTTGGCGTATAAATGACCTGAAGGTTTATATTTGTTTTTAATAAAATACAAGCAACGCCCATTCGTTTGAGAATAAATTCAATCGTGAAACTCCTTTCATTCCTCCTCCTGCTGATTACTACGGGATCCCTCGCGCAGCTTCCCATTGATGAAGAGCAATTTTACGCGCGAATAAAGGCGGGCACAATTCTGCCTGAAAAGCTGCTCACCACAAAAACTGCCGTCTTCTACCCTTACACAATGACGCAGAAAGAACTTGAATTAACGCAGGAATATTTCCAGCGCTCCGGTATCGATGCTGTCGCCTACTTTGTTACTGATCTCCTGATGGCCGGACGAGATGTTTCCGTGAACATGGCACAATATCTTAATGGCCGCGATTTTTCAAACCTTATCCTGTTTCGGAAAGGAAATTCATCGTACAAGCTCACGCTATTCGAATATAATCGCAAAGCAAATTTTATCGAGAACGATGCGCCTACGTGGGTTGCAGAAAATCGGTTGTTGGAAGAAGTTCTTAAAACGCTCTACCTCGCTACGGCAAACGCAGGGTTAAGACGCGAAAACAATCTCATCAACGAGGTGCCAGAAACCATGTCGCCAATAAGCGCCATTGATGGCAGACGAAATGAGTTCTATGCGATTGATCTGAAGGTTGATCCGCTGGCGGTACCAAAATTCGGCAATGAAGCAGACGACAAAGCACTTGAGGAAATCATGCAAACTTACCCTTTCAAATACACGCTTACGGAAGCAACACTGTCGGAAGCCGATTTACGTAAGCAGGGATATTTATTCGTGCTTCGATTCGTACGCGCGCGCGCAAAAGTTGCTAAACAAGTTTTGGGATACGATGTAACAAAAGCTGAATCTGCGATCGTTTCGATCTCATATCCGGACGAGCAGCCGCAGGTACGAAATATTTCTGCGGATGCTGATGTGTTTAAATTCTACTTCAAACACATTGATTCAGGCAACGTATACCTGGGTACCAAGTGGGATGCCGATGAAACATGGCAGCAAGCGATCATGAACCAGCTCCGCGGAATGAAGATCGAACTGAAAATTCCATGATGTAAGAAGCGCAATCAGATTTCATTCTGCTTCCGGTTTTTTTTCAGGATTTTTAGAGTACCAAAACCCTGACCCATGAAGCGACTTTTACTCCCCCTGCTGTTTGTTTCTTTTTCGTCTGCCTTCAGCCAGCACACCACTGAAAAATTCTTACTTGATTGGACGGATGGAGTCGTGATTTTTAACACCGGTGACACCCTTCGTTGCAATATTCGCTTTAACCAGGCCGCAGCACATCCCATACTGCAGATCAGGAACCAGGATCATACGCTTACAATTCCATCGAACGATGTAAAACAATTTTCATTTTTTGACTCAATTAGGAACAGAACACGAACGTTCACATCATTCCCGAGTACGGAAATCGTAAATCAGTCCTGCTACATGGAACGCATTTATGGCGATTCGCATTTCAGCATCCTGAATCGAAAAACGATCGAAACACCCAGCGAGCTCGACTTTGTTCGCTTTGCAGTAAAGCCAGCGAAAATCTACAAGCGCTACCTTTTTAATGAATCGACAGGTCAGTTGTTGCCGCTGTCAAAGGAGAACCTCTTTCAACTGCTCGAAACGCGAAAATCTGAGATCGCAAGCTACGTCCGTATGAACGGGATCCGTTTCCGAAGGATCTCCGATTTCATCAAAGTATTCGAATACCACAACTCGCTCTAGTGAAGAGGTGTAGAAAAAAGTTTGCCCTGCTGACATAGGGTTGACACGCAGCCCTGGTTACTTGTGCTACTAACAATGATTTGCACCTATGGCTGACGCACTGAAACACATGTACAACCCCGGATTTTTTGAGAAGCTGTGCCCCGTAATGCGCGCAACGATTCCGAAATTCGATTGTCAGTATTTCATTCATCGAATTTTTAATAATCAGTGGCCTGAGCTGGAACTGAAGCAACGGGTTCGCCACATCGCGGTAACGCTGCACGATTTTCTGCCTCATGATTTCCCGGCCGCAGCCTCAATCCTGGTTTCTCTTTCACATGCCCTTCGTAGAAGCGAAGTCACCGAACAGGGTTTTGCCACCATTTTTATTCCAGAATACGTGCACGTCTACGGCCTGGAGCATCCCGAAGAATCGCTCGATGCGCTTGAAGAAATCACACAACTCGTAAGTGCGGAGTTCGCGGTCAGACCGTTTCTCATTCAGTATCCGGACTTGACCATGCAGCGAATGAAGGAATGGTCAAAGCATTCAAATGCAAATGTCAGACGTCTCAGTTCCGAAGGCTGCCGACCACGGTTGCCCTGGGCCATGGGAATACCCACGTTGAAAAAAGATCCAGCGCCAATCCTGCCGATTCTGGAAAACCTGAAAGCCGATCCATCGGAATACGTTAGGCGCAGCGTTGCCAACAATCTGAATGACATTGCGAAAGACCATCCAAATCTCGTGTTAACGATAGCGAAAAAATGGCTCGGAAAAAACGAAGACACAAACCGCATCATCAAACACGGCTGCCGGACGTTGTTGAAAAAAGGTAATGAGCAGGTATTGGGTTTGCATGGGTATAATCCAAAGAGTCGCGGAGTTTTAAAGGCCTTCGAATTACCAAAGACAAAAGTGAAGATTGGAGATCAACTCAACTTTTCGCTGGCGTTTGTCAATAAAGAACGCACCGCAACGCCTTACCGCCTCGAATATGCCATTGACTACCTCACGTCAACGGGGAAACGGTCATGGAAGATTTTTAAGATTACCGAGAATGAACTCGAAGCCGGTGAGAGCATTACACTGGTGCGAAAGCAATCCTTCAAAAACTTAACGACACGAAAGCATTTTAAGGGAAAACATAGGCTGACCATCTTATCAAACGGAAAAAAAGTCGGGGCCAAAGAATTTATGGTTTGCTGAATGCGTTTACATTCGTGAATGGCGCGCAGGTATGCAGATCTTCCGTTACACTACGGCCGGGTTCCACCCTGGCTTGCAGAACGCATGACGAAACTCGGTGGCGCGATCACCGAAAGCATTATTCTGAATTTCGGAAAGAGTGAAGTGTTGACGCGACTGAGTGATCCGCTTTGGTTCCAGGCGTTCGGCTGTGTGCTCGGTATGGATTGGCATTCGTCAGGGATTACAACCTCTGTGATGGGTGCCTTGAAGCGGGCAATCAATCTTCGCTCGAAGGAACTCGGGATTTATATTTGTGGTGGTCGCGGTAAACATTCTCGGAAAACACCTGACGAACTTCTTCAAATCTCGAACCTCACAGGCCTCGATGGCGAGGCACTGGTACGGTCAAGCAAGCTTGCCGCGAAAGTGGATAACACGGCTATCCAGGATGGCTTTCAGCTTTACCTCCATAATTTTATACTCACCAGCGAGGGCGAGTGGGCAATTGTGCAGCAGGGTATGAACGATGCCTCGGGAATGGCGCGAAGATACCATTGGCATTCGAAGCAATTTCAATCCTACTTGAACTCCCCTCATGCGGGCGTGACAGGGGAAAATCAAGGCCTCATTTTAAATCTCGCGGATTCGGAGGCGGAGATAACGCGCAATGGAATCTTGTCCATCACTAAAGAAAATCCGGACCGTATGCTGGGCGAGATCAGAAAGATTGTGATGCCACGTCACCATGAGGTGCTGGAGAGTGATGTGAACATGAAGAGGCTTGGCGCAGTGCTTACGTTGGCGCACGAACGCGATGTTCAGAATTTTGAATCGCTTCTGTTGCTGGAGGGGGCAGGGCCGCGCACCGTGCAGTCCTTGACCCTGGTGAGTGAGGTTATTCACGGCACACCTTCGCGGTTCACTGACCCTGCTCGCTTTTCTTTTGCGCATGGAGGAAAAGACGGCCATCCTTTTCCTGTTCCCCTTAAAGTTTACGATGAGACAATCCACGTACTGAAGGACGCAGTTGAAAAAGCGAAAATGGGGAACACGGATAAGCAGAAAGCCATTCAGCAATTGTCAGTCCTGTCGCAAAAAATTGAGGAGGATTTCACACCGCGTCCGTTTTTTAATGAGATCATTCAAAAGGAGCGTGACGAATCGTACAAACATCGCGGGATGACGGTGTTTGGTAAAGCTGAGCCGCCCAGGAATAAGAAGCCAAGGGCATCGGATCAGCTCAAACTATTTTGATCATTCGAAAACTTTGACTTCACCTTGCTTAAGGGTGACAAAGTCGCTTTCACGAACGTTGTATTTTCCAAGTGCAATCGCCAGGTCCTTCACAGGATCTTCGTACCCTTCATCCGCAAGTGGAAACGTTCCAAAGTGAATGCCAATACTGTTTTGCGATTTAAGGTCGAGGTGTGCTTTGACAGCATCTTCTGGGGACATGTGTACAGGTGACATAAACCAGTATGGTTTGTACGCGCCAATGGGGAGAAGCGCAATGTTTATCGGCCCTGACTTTTCTGCAATCTCCTTGAAGATGCCCTGATTGTACCCGGTATCGCCACCAAAATAAATATTGCCCTTTGAAGTCCTGATGGTGTAGCCGCACCACAATGTTGCATCACGATCAAAAAATCCCCGGCCGGAGAAATGTTGGCCAGGTACAGCAGTTACGGAGACGCCATTTTTCAAATCAGTTTGCTGCCACCAGTCTAAGTCCGTTGCTCCAGAAATTGTTTCGTCATCGAAAAGTGCTTTCACGCCCAGCGGTGTGATGAACTTCGGATGATGTCCACCGAAGATCGTGCGGATCGTAGGAATATCGAGGTGATCATAATGATTGTGGCTGATGAGTACAGCATCAATACGCGGAAGATCTTCAAACTTGATTCCCGGCAGACGCATTCGTTTCGGTCCGGCCCACGAGAAAGGACTTGACCTCGTACTATAGATGGGATCGGTGAGGATATTCACACCGTCTACCTGGATAAGGAAAGTCGAATGATTGATGAACGTGATCCGGATATTCTCCTTCTCGTGACCCAGGGGATGCGCTCCATAGGCGGGTGTTAAGTCTGCATTCCATTTTCCTCGCTCGCGATTGAGCATCCACTTCACCATACCACCGAAGCCCTCGGGCTTTTTTGCCCCGGGGGTAAAGAACTTCTTCCCATCGAAGTGATCACTTGACCCTCCTTTGTACCCAGGAGCCGAAACGCTAGCCCCAACGATAAATATTACGGCCAGGGCAACTGCCAGAATCACAATCGTAAAAATCATAATGCGCTTTAACATGCCGAAATGAAAAAGGGAACCTAATCAGGCTCCCTTTATAGATCGAATGTAGCGATAATTTATTGCACCAGCTTAGCAATCTGCGACACCGGAATCGAATTGGCCATCTTTATGACGTCCGCCTCGGTTGAGTTCGGAACAGCCAGCGTAAGCAGCGTTGCATTAATTGGGATCTGGAGTGTGTAATCGGTTTTATTAGTTTCAGTGTCTACCGACTTTTGGAGAATGCCTTTGTAGCCGTCAACCTTGATTATTTTCTGGGTTCCATCGCCTGAATTAGCCATGAACGGGAGAGAAAGAATTGCATTTAGCGAAGCCACCAGGGGTGAGTTACTCATGATATCAATGTTGCTGATCTTTTCACCAGTGCCATAATCGCGATGGATCACTGAACCAGCGAGCCCAGTATTCGCAGTGACGTTGTCTGACTTAGGGTTGGCAGCCATTGTTTCGAGTTTAGCGGGCAACAGTTTCAAGATCTCGCGACCAATAGCAAGATCGATTTCGGTAAGCATCTGTTGCATGGCAAAGCGCGAGTCTTCGAGTTTCCCTGAGGCATAGGATGATTTCGCGGTTGCCAGATTTTTAGAAAAGTCTTGTGCTGAAAGTGCAAAGCAAGCCAAGACGAAAGTGAATGTAAATATCTTTTTCATACCTGTTGTCAATTAGAATTATTGCTCGCCCAACATTTTTTTGATACCGTCAATGTCAAACGCATTGGCAGCGGTCATCATTTCCTGCTCACTGGAGTAGTTGATTCCTTCCCATGCAATCAATGAACTCTGCCCGAGCGGGACGCTGAGTTTGTAACCTGAGCTTTCATCATATTCGATAATGGCTTTGTAGCCTTTGACTTTTGTCTGCTTCCAGTTTTGTTGTCCTCCAGTTTGCTGAGAATAGCCTCCGTTAGCGAGGTACATATTAACCGCGGTCATCATGGACGAGTTATTGGCAATGGTGGCCTTGAGTTCTTTGTCATCGGTTCGGTATACACGTACAATCGTGAGCCCTGCCCAGCCATAACCGGTGCTCGTTACCTGGTCCTCTTCAGGAAGCATTGGCAAGGCCGTAACTTTCTCAGGCAAGGACTTCAATACCTTTTGGCCGATCTCCATTTCAACACCAAGCATTGCTTGTTGAACAGCATAGCGTGCTTCACCATAACTTCCCGCTTTGAAGGCGGTTTCAGCATCGGTAAGATTTTGATTGACATCCGGAGGAGTCGAAACAAGGCCCCCTCCGCCTTTGTTAGTCGGCCGGCCGGTAGACGAGCCGTTGGATGATGATTCGGATTCGGACTGGGTCTCCGAATCGGTGCCGGACGTGGTTTTAACACCGGTTTTGTCTTCAGCCTTTTTCTCAAGGGCTTTTTCTGCGGCCTCGGAAGCCTTCTGTTTAAGCTTGCCGACAAACCCCTGACCATTGGCGCTGGTAATGACCAGCGACACGAAACACGCTAGTAGAAATTTGCTCATAATCTTTGGTTGATTGATTAAAAGCAAAGTTAATGCATTCACAATCCTAATGGTTTCACAAAAGGAAAACGACTTGTGGAATCCCGCCCAATAAGCGGAAACGCGAAAAAAATTTTTGAATTAATTGGAGGCGCTGAGTGTGACGAAGATCTTGCTGTAGTACAGCGTGGTCTTTCCTGTAGCACCGGAATCAGTTCCAACGATTAACCAGATCTCACCACGACTATTCGACCGAACCTTAAAAGGTGGATTGTTGTAGGTTGAGTTTGTCCGGGTTACCTGCGCGTATGTTCCGGAAGGTGTTGTAATGTCTCCCAGGGCGATCATGTCGTCACCGCTTTCGCTCGATACACCTTTATCGATGTTCATCACAAAGCGGTCTCTATCAATGACAGACTTGGGCTCAAGGGCCGTTGCGCCAGCCTTCACGAATACATTTTGAGTGGAGGCTACCAGGTCCTCTTCCGGATTCGGAAAAAAGGTGACGTTGAAAGTCAAGATGTATTCCGTGTTAGGACTTAGCCCGCCTAATTTTCTCTTGATGTACATGAAGAGCGCATCAGCACGGTTGTTTCCCGACAGCATAATGGAATTGGTCCCGGTTGGCTCCGGCACATACCCATACTTCAGTTCATAGTAAGTGGAATCGGTGGGACCTGCAGGATATTCCGCAAAGCCATGTTGCCAGCCATGCTGGTCGTCAGTAAAGTCGAAGTTTTGAGTAAAAATGGAAATCCCCGGGGACTCCGACTCGCTCATACACCCCGCCAGAATCAAAAAAATGGCAAAAAATGGCAACCTGCCCATCGCTTTCATAATCTGTAACCGCTTAGATATAGACACAAATTCGCCTATAAAGGTTGTTAATAGGGCCATTTTTGTTGACTCACCTCAAGAAATAGACGTTTTACACTAATATTTCATCACTTCCGTCTATTTCTCAGAACTGCAAATCTAAACCAAACGTTCAACAAGTCGAAGTAAACGCCATCCTATGCATGTTTCTACCCCCGGCAAACAATTCCCTTTCAGGTCCGTCCTGAGCCTTCGCCTGTTGATCGAATATTGGGAAAAGGCGATTAGCGATGGATCACTTCCTGTCTTTGTAAAGGGCCTTACCGAGCAGTTACAAAATGCTCCTGAGCTGAGGCAGCCGATTGAAGATGTTGCCATCCTGGACAAGCACCGCGATCTGGTCAATTTTCTGATGACAGCCGTCATCCCCGCAGCCCAACGCGACACCGAATTATCCGCGGCCACCATTCCCTTTCAATTTAACTCTTTTTTCTCTACACCTGCCTTTGAAAAGACCTTGTCTTTCCAACAGATCGAGCATAGCGCCAAGGTCAATATTCCAGGTCAGGACATCCGAACAGGAAAGACAATCCACGCTTGTCTGCTAATACTTCAAAAATTCTACAACGTGGAGATTAACTTCGACAAGCCGATACTGTTTACTATCCGAAATGAGCAGACGGGGCTTGACAGAGTTTACAAAGTTGAGATTGGAAAAGAATTTACGGAGATCATCGCCAAAACTCCTCCGCAACCAATCGATACTAAAATCATAAAGTTTTTGACTGAAAAAGTTTATGACATCGATCTTTGGTTGCAGTATATCCGCCCTGAGAATTTTGAATTTCACGGCTTCATGATCTTCCGTATGGTTGATGTAACAGAACAGGAAATGTTGTCGGCCATCAAGTATGACCTGCTAGAGAAGAATGCCGTGACAAAGAGGGAAAGCTTTGGAGCGATTCAGCAAAAATTACGGTCTATCTTTAACATGCCGGCAATGCGTCTGGGCCTGGCTTATTTTGACAATAATAGCAATATCATCTTAAATACCGGTGAGGATGAAGAATGCTGGAAGAGTCTCGTGAATGATGATCATCCCGAAACAAGCTGCGACTTTCACGGTTCTGTGTATGAACGGAGCTGGATGGAAAAACGATATGTGACCATCGAGAATCTCGAGACGTATCCATTCAGGAGCTCCATTGAAGAACGACTACTCAGCAACGGTATCAAGAATATTTTGCTTGCTCCACTGATCGATGATGGTGAAACAATCGGCATGCTCGAACTGGCCACTGAAACGCCCGGCTTGCTTAACGCGATTAGTGCGAACAAAGTAGAAAATGCATTGCCTATGTTTACTGCAGCGGTGAAGCGCGTTAAAGAAGAGACCTCTACCGAAGTGAGGGCCATTATCCAGGAAGAGTGCACCAACATTCACCCTGCCGTACAATGGCGATTCTTAGAAGCTGGAAATAACCTCCTGACTAAGCGCAGGCGCGGTGAGAAAGCATCGCTGGAAGAGATCAGCTTCAAAGATGTTTATCCATTGTTTGGCTTGGCGGATGTGCGCAATTCTTCGCTTGAAAGAACGACAGCCATCCAACAGGATTTGCAGCAGAACTTACGACTGGCAAAAGACCTGTTACAAAAAATCAACGGCCAGAAGAGACTTCCGCTGATTGAAGAAGTGATCTTCAAGGCCGATTCACAGCTCGAGAAAATTAACAACGGTCTTGCATCGGGTGATGAAAGCAACGTCCTGGAATTTTTAAAGAACGAAATCAATCCACTGGTTGAACACTTTGAATCCGAGAAGGAGTACGAGAAATTAATTACGCGCTATCGCCATCACCTCGATCCGGTTTTTGGCGTTGTTTATAAGAGACGGAAGGCGTTCGAAGAAAGTCTTGCGCAGATTAACAAGACTATCAGCAATGTGTTGGATGAGGGACAGGTGACCGCGCAAAAAATGTTTCCTCACTACTTCGAAAAGTATCAGACTGATGGTATCGAGTTTACCTTGTATGTGGGAAGCTCACTCACGAAGGATAAAAAGTTCGACCTTTTCTATCTGAAGAATTTCAGATTGTGGCAGCTTCTCCTCATGACTGAAATAGACAAGCGTATCGACCTGTTGAAGCCGAAACTGAAAAATTCGCTTGACATCACGCAGCTTCTTCTCGTGCATGATCAGCCACTATCAATCCGTTTCAGACCGGATGAAAAGCAGTTTGATGTTGACGGAGCATACGACATTCGTTACGAGATCGTGAAGAAGCGTATCGACAAAGCGCGCGTCAAAAACACGAACGAGCGGTTGACCCAGCCAGGCAAGATTGCCATCGTGTATAACCAGGTAAAAGTGGAGGATGAATATTCTCGCTACTTTGAGTTTTTACGCACAAAGGGGCTGATCACCAATAACGTTGAATTCCTTGAACTTGAAGAGCTCCCAGGAGCAACTGGCTTGAAAGCTATGCGCATTGAGATTGCTCAGCACAAGGCACTTCCACTACTATCAAAAGATGAGCTGTTGCGGAATATTGCCGATGCGATGACCTTGCAGTAACAAGTAATGGTTGGTGCAACTCCACGTTTTTAGTTACGAAACAGAATAGCGAACACTGAACATCGAATGAAGAAGTTCGACATTCATTATTGAGTGTTGATTGTTCGACATTACTTTTTCACGAGGAGAGTGCATCACTCAGGCCCTCTTTTACACTCAGCGTTGCTAATCCAAGGGCGACTATCTACCGGACTGGCCGAAGCCAACCAACATTCTGTAACGGAAATCATTGACTCGTAAGGCCTAATCGATTTGTTTTTTAGCGCATTGGTTCTAACTTGAAGGAAACTCATCCCCAATGCGGACACTTCTTCCACTTATCGGTCTGATTCTGCTGATTAGCTGCAAGGAAGTAACGTTCAAGGAGCCGCAGCCGAAGGATAAAAAGCCATTGCCGAGTGTTCCTAAAAATCTTCAGGGAAAGTATTTGGTGATGACGGAAGAAGGTACTCCATCGAAAGATACGGTCGTCATCACTTCACGTGGATATCGATTCGGCTATTTTGATCCCGAAGAACGCGCTGTAAAAAATGACGAATACGAAGAGGGTGTGCTTGGTGATTCGATGGTACTGAAGTCTTTCAAAGGATATTTTTTCCTCAGTTTGAACGAAGATCCCGAGTGGATACTGCGCGTACTCAAACAGGAAAAGAATGGCGATGTGCTGTACATGACACTGGAGGATAAAACGATGGAGTTCAATGACTACCTTGAAAAATTGTCGGCAGAAATCCGCATCGACAGCATGACAACAGAGAAGGAGACACTGTATCAGATCGATCCGGATCCCAACCAACTCGTTGATCTTATTAAGAAAGGATATTTTTCTGAGGCGCGGTTGATCAAAGTTCCCTTATCGAAGAACGCTGCCCGGAAGCTTCAATGAAAGGCGAAGCTTGCTGATGCAAACGAATCGCTTTGCGCGAAAGCACAAGTCCAACAATGAGGGATATAATCGCTCCCATCCAGATTCCCGTCCACACGCCAGTGGCGTCAGCGATGAACCAGAAGTAGTCGTAAGCTCCATGGAAAAACGTAGCCCCCAGGAGTGCAAGCAAACTGAAATAGAATCGGTTGGTTCTGCGGAATTTGCCGATACCGAGGAAGTAGCCCATGATGACGCCAAAGGTCGCATGCGCAGGCACAGCAGTGAACATCCTTAAAACGCCAGTCTCGAAGCCATACGTGTAGACATACATCACGTTTTCAAACGTGGCGAATCCCATACTGACCATGACTGCATACACGATGCCGTCAAACGGCTCATTAAAGTTTTTATTTGGATAAAGAATAAAGCGCACGAAAACGAATTTGCTGAACTCTTCGACCAGCGCGACTTTGAAAAAAGCATCGTAGAACTGATGGATCACATCATCATCTTTTAACGAAACGAGAAATTCAACAGGGAAACTGATGGCCAGCGTGATTGCGATGCTGAAAATGCCATACACGAAGCTCAGGAAAAGCAACGACAGTGGCTCACGCTCGTGTTTATCCTTTAGATAAATGTACAGCATGATGGCCAGACCGGGAGCTAGTGCGATTCCTAAAAGTTCAAACAAGGAATGGGGGCTAAGATTATTCAAGTTTTTCTTCTACCGCATCCATTTTGTCCTCTGTGTATTTTCCGGAAGTTGCATGCACAATTTTTCCTTGCGGATCCAGCACGAAGAAATATGGGATGTCACGTTTTTCAAAATCCAGTGCTTCCTTATAGGGTTTTAATTCGCCTCGGTAAAAAAGGATGTACGGAAGCAATTGAGGGTCGATATTTTTAAGCGCTTTTTTCTTGGCTGTCCCGGTTGCAGCTGCATTCACACCGGTAAACATCGGCACGAAGTAGACATTCACATCATAGGTAAAGCCGGCCAGCACACCACTCGTTTTCTGAATGAACTTCTGAAATACAGGTTGAAACCACGAATTCAATTCGTCCTCGGATTTCTTGGAGTAAGCCATTCCAATCAGCGTATATTTTCCTCCAACGTCACCAGGCAATTTTACTTTTTTGTCTTCTACTGTTTCCGCTTCCATTTCGGGAAACTTTTTTCCTATGACCTGTGCATTGACACCGAAAACAGCTGAAGTCAAAATCGCAATAACAACCAAACGCTTCATACGGGAGAATTTAAATTAAGTTATAAAATGAACGAGTCTTTTCTAAACTAAATGAACACTAAAACGTGTGATGTCGCAATTCCTGTTCCGGAATTTGCGCTGATGCGAAGAAATCAGCTTTTAACAGCATCCAAATCTTAAATCTAAATTCTTAAATCTAAAAACACCTCTATCCCCTCACCCACTCCACGACCTCGTCAACACTCTTCCTCTTAGCCGGGCGAGGTTGTTCCTTCGGTGTACCAACATGCATAAATCCAAGAAGCTTGTCTTCGGGTTGCAAACCGAAAAGAGGTTTTGCTTCTTCAAAATAAGTAATTCCGCCTGTGCTCAAGTAGCAACCTATACCATAAGCATGTGCTGTGAGATACATGTTCTGCACGGCACAAAAGACGGCTCCCACTTCTTCAATTTCAGGAACACCGCGCTTCGGATCTCGAACCATACAAACGGCAATGATGTGCGATGACAGGAACGGCTTCTTTTGCAAACTCTCATATTTGTCTTGGCGAAATGTTCCATCTCTTTCTGTTACTTCTTTGTAAATCGCGGATTGACTTTCAGCCAGATGCTTAATACCATCTCCTGTGAATACAACAAATCGCCAGGGTTGTGTTAGTTTATGCGTTGGTGCCCATGTAGCGTTCATGATCATCTGGTTAACAATGGAATCGGCAACTTTTTCGGCCGTATACGATTGTTGAAATACGGACCTTCGCGTTGCGATGAGTATATCCAGTTCTGTTGCGTTCATAAAAATTTTGTTAGATTTGATTCAGAGCCAAACGTATTGCAACTTTTAACCCTCTCAATATGAAAAAGCTCACGCGATTTATCGTTTTTTTTCTTCCCTTTCTCATTTCTTCCTGCGGTTTTTATCATCCCAACCTCAGAAACTCTCCCATGCTGACGAAAGCCGGAGAAATTCAGGGCAGTGTTCAGTTCAGCCGTGGACTGGAAGCGCAAGGTGCTTTCGCCATTACGAATAACATCGGACTGCTCGCAAACTATCAATACATCAATAAAGGAACACCACAAAATGATTTTGAAAAGCGAAGCTTTATTGAAGTAGGAGCCGGCTATTTTGTCAACCGCGGGAATTTATTCTATGAGGTTTTTGCAGGATATGGCCGCGGACACACAGATTTTCTAAATCAAACAGAACAGTCCAGCGGAGAGATCTATCAGGAGACCGGAAGATTCAACCGGATATTCATTCAACCTGCATTCGGATATCATACTAAACGGCACTCGGTGTCTTTTGCCCCTAGATTTTCTTATGTAGATGTCGAAAGCTATTCAACAACAAGGTCGTATGGCAATCCGGCAAGGTCCTCATGGTTCGCAGAGCTTGCCGGGATCGAGCGATGGCATGTGCACAAAAATCTCTTCGTGACAATTCAGGGTGGTGTCAATCTTCCACTCACGAAAGAATTGCCAGGTGTGTCGAGAATACAGCTTGGGGCTGGTGTCGGCTTCAGGTTTAATGCCGCGGAGCAGTAACCGCGAACTCCACTCGCCTTTTTTCGTACCTTTGTTCGATCTACCAACTATCCTGAACAATGAAGAAATTTCTTCTGATTGCTATTACCATTCTGGCTTCGTCATGTGCCCCAACGTACATCCCAAACATCCGCAACTCACCTATGTTTACAGACAAAGGTGAAGTTCAATTGAATTTTCAGGTTGGTAATGGTTTAAATGGACAGGGAGCATGGGCTTTGTCTGAACACTTCGGAGTGATGGCCAATTACTCTTACCTTAAACGAAGCGGTGACGAAGAGGATAATATCGACTATCGCAAGCATACATTTGGCGAAGGTGGTGTCGGCTACTTCAAAAACACTGAGGATATGTTCTTCGAATTTTTTGCCGGTTATGGTGAAGGAATGGGTGCAAGCGATGACGCGCTATCGTTTCTCGGTTCTAGTGGCACGGCCACAGCCGCAGGAAATTACAAGCGCTATTTCTTCCAACCTGCCTTTGGCATGAACAAAAAGACAGTGTTCGTGTCGTTCGTGCCAAGATTTTCATTGGTTGAATTCACGGAGTTTTCGTCCGGTGGCGTTCGCTATGTTGTCAATGAAGACCCGACACTTTTCTTCGAGCCTGCCGTGATCGGCCGTGTTAACTTTCACGATAACTTCTACTTCATCTTCCAGGGAGGATTCTCCGTCCCTGTCACCGATGATCCCTTTTTCGAATACCGCACATTCCAAACGTCAACAGGCATTGGCGTAAGGTTTGGCGGAAAGAAGGCGTTGAAGGAGAGAGAGTAAAATTACGATTTAAGATTTAAGATTTGAGATTTGAGATTTGAGATTTGAGATTGAGGTAACGAATGAATTAACGTCCGATTTTTTTAGGTGCCGCCAAATCTGAAATCAAAAATCTAAAATCTTAAATTTTACTTCGGGAACTGCGATGCATCAATCCCCGGAATAACTTTCAATGCATTCTTGTAATAGATCTTTTTCAAAATATCATCCGGCAGGTCGAGACCGTACATGCGCCAGAAGGCATGGTAGCGCTTGTGATACGGAAAATATTCGTCAGCCGTTTCTAACACCCGGAAATACGTTTCATACTCTTCTGGTACCCAACTGTCCTTTCCGAACATCACGCGATCCTGATACTTTGTGAGGAATGTTTTCGCAGCGCGCGGCTGGCGGCCAAGCTCAGCTATAACCGCTCCGATCTCGGTGTACATGTTCGGAAACTGGTCCATCAACTCACCAAGCTTTTTCAAGTCACTGGCATACCATCCCATGTGAGCGTTGATGTATTTGGTCTTCGGATGTTTTTTGAAGATGTTGTGCTGCTCCGCAATGATCGTTTCCCAGGAGACAGGATCGTTATCGTGTCGTCTGCCCGGATGGGTTTTTAATTCAAGCCAGCGCTCATTGTTTTTATCGATCGGTTGCCAGAACTGCTTTGGGTCAGCAGCGTGAATGATCACGGGTATTCCAAGCTCTCCGCACTTCGCCCAAATCGGATCGATGCGCGGATCGTCAATCCTGATACGATTGCCCTTGCTGTCTTTGTTAAACATGCCAAGGCTCTTGTAAATCTTGAGGCCGTTCGCTCCCTTCTTCACGTCTTCTTCCAATTGCTTAACCATTCGTGTCTGCCATTCCGCATCATCAATTCCCCCAAAGTCCACGTTCGTGAAAACGATGAAACGTTTAGGGTTCGTTTTCTTTACATTTTCAAGCGACTTATCAAGATGCTCTGTGCTTCCACGACCACGACCACTGAGATTCACCATGACCTGCATGTTCAGCGCATCCATTTTCTTGACGAGCTCATTCAGGTCCTGCGATGGCATGCTGAATTGATGGTTATGCACATCGATGAAAGGAAACTTCGCGCGGGTAATTCGATGCTCTGGCACAACGAGACTTGATGGCGGATCATAATCTTCGAAATCCATCTTCATGTCGAGCGGCATTTCCTGCGCAACGGCAGAGCCAATCATGAGCGTAAAAATTGCAGTAGGGAGGAGCCGTAACTTCATAAAAAAATTTTTCCAAGATACGCTGAATAACGCCAGTTCGTTAAAAATTCTGTCGGGCGGATTAAACTGTGTATCAGTGAATAAAAGCCGAATAATTTATAAATTTGAGATGCTATACATATGATAAAATACTGTTTCCTATTCTCTTTTCTCCTGATTATCACTTTTTCGTTTGGACAGGATCAACTTGAATCTGCAAAGAAAAAAATCCAGGCAGGGGATTTCAAAGGTGCTAAAACGGACCTCACTAAAATCTTAGATAGTCAGCCAAAGAACAAACAAGCGTTGAATCTCCGCGGCCAATCGAAGGCGGGATTAAACGACTTCTACGGTGCCATTGGAGATTTTAGCGCAGCATTGGAGATTGACTCAACATTTGCGGAGGCGTTAAATAACCGCGGTGAAGCCAAGATGGATCTTGAAGACGATGATGCAGCTATTTTAGACTTTGATAAGGCTATCAAATTCAATTCGAAATATGCGGATGCTTACACAAACCGCGGCTTAGCGAAATATAACATCGAAGATCTTCAAGGCGCTTATTTCGATTTCTCCAAGGCACTCGAACTTGGTCCTCCAGATGCGGATAAATACTTCAACCGGGGTGTCGCAAAAGCAGAGCTTGGTGAATTCATCAGCGCGATCGATGATTACACAAAAGCAATTGAAATGGACAAAATGGATGGAAACCTGTTCAACTATCGGGGCGTAGCGCACTACAATGCCGGCAATATTGATCAGGCGATTGCCGATTATGATCAGGCCATTAAACTTGACTCGAAAGATCCGTTGAAGTTTGAGAACCGTGCATTAGCAAAAAGTGCAAAGGAAGATTTTAAAGGCGCTCTTGAAGATTACAATAAAGCGATCGAACTGAACAACGAAGAACCTGAAACTTTTAATTTACGTGGTGTTGTGAAGCACAACCTTCAGGATTATGATGGCGCTATCGCGGATTACACCAAAGCAATCGAAATTGATGAGACGAATCCGGTGTACTACGACAATCGCGCGCTAAGCAAAACTGAAAAGGAGGATTATGCCGGAGCCGTTGAAGATTACACAGCCTCCATTGAATTGTATCCGAGCGATCCGGAAACATTCTATCAACGTGGCCTGGTCAAGCTGAGCATGAATAATCAATACGATGCCTGTCTCGATTTTAAACGTGCCGAAGAGATGGGCTCAGCCGAAGCCAAAGCAACAATCAAGAAGAATTGTAAATAGTGGTGACGGGTGGCGAAGAAGAGTATTGTCATCGTTCTCAACGGCATCTCGCTACGGAAGAAATATTTCTATAAAACGTACGTCCCGGCACTTTCAAAAATTGCCAACATTGAAGTAAAGGAGACGCTCACCAAAAATGACGCAGTGCTTCTCGCCTCAAAGGCAACTGACCACTATGCCGATGCGGTGATTGCAGCAGGGGGCGATGGAACACTCAATCAAGTCCTTAACGGTGTCATTACGGGCCGAGAGACAGCAACAAAGCTTCCTGTAATCGGCCTAATTCCGCTCGGCTCGGGGAACGACTTTGCACGAACCGCAGGCGTTCAAGACGATGTATCGCAAATCGCTGCGCTCGTACAAAATTTCAAGCCGAACAAGATCGACCTGGGGCAGATTGATTATACCAATGTTCAAACCAACAAAACCGAGATTCGGTACTTCGTTAACATGGCGGACATCGGAATGGGTCCGGTGGTGGTTGAAAAAGTTTTAAAGAGCGGCAGATCGCTCGGTCATGCGATGGCCTATTACAAGAGTATTTTATCAACGTTCATGACATACAAACCGATCGAGGTGGAGGCTGTGACCAACGGTTGGACGTGGAAGGGCAAGCTCCGAACGCTTGGTGTAGGCAATGGAAAGTATTACGGCTCAGGATTGGGTATCACACCTGATGCGCAGCTGAACGATAGGTTATTTCAGGTATTTATTTGCGGAAACGTGTCAGTATTCGATTTTATGCGCTACACGGGGCATTTGAAGCGAGGAAGACACATTCGGATTCCTGAGGTACACTACAAAACAACAACACACGTCTCGTTAAAATCGGAAAAATTGTGCCTCATCGAAGGTGATGGCGAAATCCTGGGCAAGCTTCCCGCAACGGTAAGGCTACATGAAAGACAGTTTGACTTCCTTATATAAAAAAAGCCAGGCTCTCGACCTGGCTTTCTAATCCTTAAGGGTAAAGTTATTTCTTCAATACAAGAGTGCTGGCAATCAGGTCATGCAAAGCCTGCTTTTTCTCAGTAAAAGCTGCTAGCAGATAACCGATATACATAATGGCGCTGGAAACGAGTTTTCCAATGCTGCGGAGAAATGCCTTTCCAAAGCTGAGTCTGTTTCCATCCATGTCTGTTACCTTGATGCCGAGCGCCATCTTACCTAATGTCGCCTGTGACTTTGAAGACTCCATTAAAGCAAAATATAAGAGGGTAATGGCGAGGGTTACCAGCATCGCAGAGCCAACCATGGCCATGATGCCGCCAGCCATGCCCAGCGCAGCTTCTTCAGTGATTTCACCGTCCTGAACTTGCGATGCAACGCCAAGCCCCAAGAACGTCATGATCGGAGCAACAACAACAAACTGAACGCAACCAATAATAATAACGTCAATCAGCCATGCGCCAAGCCTTGCACCAAAGCTTGCGTAAACCAAATTTGCCTGCGTCATTACTGGGGGTGTAGCGGTAGTATTCATACTCTGTAGGTTTAGGTTTAGTAATCTTTTGTAATTTACTCAGAGGATTTTAAAACTTAAAATGAATTCTACGCTTGAAAAGCACTTCGCTCGCCTTGAGCAGTCAAAAAACGAAATATTGACGTTGATCGCTACCCTTACCGAGCACGAATTTCACCAAAGCATTCATGGGAAATGGTCTGTTGGCCAAATTCTTATACACATAGTAACAAGCGAAAGATTGGCCCTTGAGTATATGAAAAAGAAGTCACTTGGCATTGCGCATGCGGGGACTTCAGGCTTGATTGAGCCGTTAAAACTTACATTACTCCAGCTATCACAGCGCCTTCCTATCAAGTACAAAGTGCCGAAGGTTATTCGCGAAAAAACACCCGATGCGCCCTCGAAGCAGGAATTGATAGAGATGTGGAACAGGGAGCGTCAAAACCTGAGAAATTTTCTTGAGTCGATCCCTGACAATTATGTGAACAAAAAAATATTTAAGCATCCTATCGCTGGAATGTTCAACCCTTCGCAAGGTATTGTGTTCTTAAGAGCACATTTGTTGCATCACAGGCCGCAGGTGGTTAGGATCTCGTCAAGCTTTAAGCCGCAAGCTTCACAGCAGGTTGCGTAATGTGTCCTGGATTGATTTCGATCACAATTTTTTTTCGTTGTCCTATCCCATAAATTTATACGCTCACAAACCTTAAATCGTACCGTACTGATGAACCCTGCTAGCCATGTAAAAACCAAAAAGTCCCCCCTAGGGGATTTAAGGGTGGTACTCTTCTTACTTTTAATTACAACCTGCGCCCATTCACAAAAACTTCTTTCGCCCAAAGAATTTCTAGGGTATGAATTAGGCGAACGCTTTACCCGCCATCATCGGGTGGTGGAATATTACAAGCATGTTGCCGATGTCATGGAAAACGTGACCGTCACTCAGTATGGTGAAACCTATGAAAATCGTCCGCTCATCTATGCAGTGATTACGTCTCCCGAGAACTTCAAGAATCTTGAGCAGATCCGAACCGATAATTTGAGACGCGCAACGCTGGTGGAGGGCTCGCCCTCTGCGGATCGTAAAGCAATTGTGTGGTTGAGCTACAACGTTCACGGAAACGAAGCGAACTCACTCGAGGCATCAATGCTGACGCTGTACGAACTCGCCAATACATCGAACGCAAAAACGCAGGAGTGGTTAAAGAACACCGTTGTGATTCTCGATCCCTGCATCAATCCTGACGGCCGCGACCGTTACGCAAACTTCTATAATCAATACGGGCACCGCGCACCGAACAGTTCAGGCGACTCAAAGGAGCACCGCGAACCTTGGCCCGGTGGAAGGGCAAACCACTACCTCTTCGACCTGAACCGCGACTGGGCGTGGCAAACACAAATTGAATCACAACAACGCCTGAAAGTTTACAATCAATGGATGCCACATGTACACGTGGACTTCCACGAACAGGGACACAACAATCCCTATTATTTTGCACCCGCAGCAGAACCTTTCCACGAAGTAATTTCTCCTTGGCAGCGCGAGTTCCAGGTAATGATTGGGAAAAATCACGCGAAGTATTTTGATGAACAGGGATGGCTGTATTTTACAAAGGAAGTGTTTGACCTTTACTATCCAAGTTATGGCGACACCTACCCAACCTATAACGGAGCGATAGGGATGACGTACGAACAGGCTGGCGGAGGTTACGGAGGATTGTCCGTAACAACGGAAACGGGTGACCCGCTTACGCTGAAGGATCGTCTAACGCATCATCACACCACCGGTCTTTCAACAATCGAAATTACATCGCAGAACGCAAACAAGGTTGTCGAGGAGTTCGAGAAATACTTCCGAGAAGGAAATTCAAGTCCAGCATCGCCATATAAAACTTACGTAATCCGGGGCGACAACAATCCTGACAAACTTGCACATTTCACCAGGTGGCTGGATACTCACGCAATTAAGTACGGATTTGCTTCTGGAGGAAAAGCCCTCAAGGGTTTCGATTACCAGACCCAGGCCCAGGGAAATTACAATCTTACCACACAAGACCTGATCATTAGCGCCTACCAGCCGAAGTCGCGGTTGCTTACCACCTTCTTCGAACCACAATCAAAACTTCCGGATTCGCTTACTTACGATATCACCGCTTGGAATCTAATTTATGCGTATGACCTCAAGGCTTTCGCTACCGCGGAACGAATCAACGTTGCAAAGAGCTATCCTCAACCTGCTCTTGCTGCACCAGCAACTGTTAACAAACCGTACGTGTACATTTTCAAATACGAAAGTCTGAAGGATGCTGAGTTTCTCGCGAAACTGATGCAAAAGAATCTCAAGGTGAGAGTTGCACGCAAAGCCTTCTCTGCCTCCGGCCAGAATTTTGCACCCGGTACATTGCTCGTGGCCAGAAGGAACAACGAACACATCGCAGACTTCGACAACGTTGTTCAGGCGTTGGCGAAAGAATCAGTACGAACGATCTACACATCGACTACCGGTTTTGTTGATAAGGGTAAAGATGTTGGCTCAAGCGATGTAAGTTTCATTAAAGCACCGAAAGTTGCCGTGCTGATTGGCGAGCAAACCTCTTCGCTATCCAGTGGCGAGATCTGGTACTTTTTCGAACGTAATCTTAACTATCCGATTACACACCTTGGAACTGATTACGTGAAAAATGTCGACTTGAAAAAGTATGATGTGCTCGTTGTGCCCGAAGGCAACTACCGATTATTTGATGAGGCGATGCTCGGACAAATTTCTACCTGGGTGTCTGGCGGAGGAAAGCTGATCGTTGTTGGAAATGGGTTGAATGCTTTTGCTTCGAAGGAAGGATTCGCCCTAAAAAATTATGCATCTGATAGCGAAAAGTCAGATGCTGAGAAAAAGGAAAAGGAATTAAAGGAAAAAGATGTGCTCGCGCGCTACGAAGACTACGAACGCAAGCAACTTTCCGATTATATCTCCGGAGCAATCTATAAAGTTAACCTCGACAATTCGCACCCGCTTGCCTTCGGCCTGGGAAACACCTACTACAGCCTGAAGACGAGCGAAAACCGATTTGCATTTCTGGAAGATGGCGGCAACGTTGCTGTCATTAAAGGCAAAGCAAGACCCGTTCAAGGATTTGCGGGCTATCGCGCTAACCAGAAAATGGACAACACGCTTGTATTCGGTGTCCAGCAAAAAGGTCAGGGCAACATTGTTTATCTCGTAGACAATCCGTTGTTCAGATGCTTCTGGGAAAACGGCAAGATGGTTTTCGCGAACGCAGTGTTCATGGTTGGAATGTAGATTCGCTGGCGCTCATAAATACCTTCACCGCAAAGCCGCTGAGGCGCAGAGAAAACGCAGAGAATTTTTTGTTTCGAATGCTCGACTTAATGTTGTGCTAGGTAAGGTGATTCGTGCCATCAAGTTACCTTTAGCGCAAAGCCGCTGAGCGCGGAGCAACGCAGCGAATGTTTTTGGTTTGGACGCGCTAACTAGGGGTGTGCTAACTAGGGGTGTGCTCAATAACCTAGCTAGCCACTGACAAAAATCTTTCAAAGCACCGAGTTATGAACTCTTGATGCGCTTTAAACAATGCTTAAAGAATTCTCCGCGTTCCTCTGCGTCATTGCGGCTTTGCGGTAAATTGCATTCCCGCTAGCGAGTCACCGCATTTAACGCAGCATCGTAATTAGGCTCCTGCCCGATCACTGGCACCAGCTCCGTGTGTTTGATCAGGCCCTTTGGATTGATCACCACGATGGCGCGCGCATGCAATCCGGTGAACGCTCCCGTCACCATCAATACGCCATAATCTTTTGAAAAGCCTCTGTTAAGAAAATCCGAAAGTAAGATCACGTTGTCGATGCCTTCCGCTGCACAGAATCGCTTATGCGCGAAAGGAAGATCCTTCGATACACTCAATACAACCGTATTTGGAATCGCTACCGCGCGCTTGTTGAACTCACGAACTGACGTTGCACACACGCGCGTGTCGATGCTTGGGAAAATGTTGAGGATGATATTCTTGCCTGCAAAATCTTTCAGGCTTACTTCTTTAAGTTCTGTGGATGCTAATTTGAAGTCTGGAGCTTGGGTTCCTACTGCGGGAAGCTCTCCGTTGATTTCTACTGTGGCCTCGCCAAGTTTTGTTTGTGCCATGGTTGTTACAAATCGTTAAATTGGATTCAAAAGTATAAAATAGATTCGGTTATGCGCTTCTTCATTGCAATGGTGCTCCTATTGTCCGTGCTCACTTCGAAAGCACAGGTGCTCAAGCGCATCGACCTGTCTGACAACAACCAGATCACTAACTTTGTTAGCAATACAGGTGAAAAAATTCCCGCTCCGGCAGGACTTCCTTTGCTTTCGTTTCGTGTGAATGGCGAGTTGCGTTCCACGACCCAAGGAAATTCGCAGATTAACGTGAGCGTTTCATCAATTGAAAGTGATTCATATAAAGCGACTGTTCTCGTTACCAATACATCGCGCGATACGGTAAGACTATCCAACATAGTACCGTTCGGTGAAAAGCCCGACCACGTTTACCTCACTGGCCTAGGTGATCATCCATTGTCCAGAGCGCATCTGTTCCTTCCGAAAAAAATACCGGTGAATGTGATTCTTCCGGACAATGCGTGGGAATTGGGATATTCGTCATTAAATCTTAGTGGGGTTAGTGTTGGCGCTTTGATGCGAAGAGATGTGCCGAGTATCAAAAAGGGAATAAGACGCAGGTTCGAAACGGTTCTGTATCCCGGTGGCTCCGTAGCCTATACGCTTTACGTGAGTTATTACCAGGGCGATTGGCAGAATGGGATGCGGTATTTTTTCCAGTCTAAAAAATTGTTTGACCTGGAGTCCTTCGACAGCACGTTGTATCAGCGCAAGGATTTGAAATGGATTCGCCACAGTTATGTGATGCATCTTGTGATGGCGTGGGATAAAAATTTCTATGACGGAAACAAGTATACGCTTCCGGATTTTGTGAAGCGCGGCAAACGTCTCTATGGCGGTGATGATATCGTGGGCATCTGGCCTACTTGGCCTACGCTCGGCCTCGATCAGCGCAATCAGTTCGACATGTTCGGAGACCTTCCAGGTGGAATTTCAGCATTGAAAGCATTGGCTGACACATTGCGATCACACGGAACAAAGTTTTTCATTTGCTACAACCCGTGGGACGAAAGTACGCGCAAGGAAGGTCATCTCGCGGGACTTGCAGATCTTGTCCGGCAAACGTCTGCCGATGGAGTCGTGCTCGACACGCGCGGTGAATCGAGTCGTGAATTGCAGGAAGCTGCCGACAATGTTCGTAAAGGCGTGATCATGTACAGTGAGGGAATGGCGGTTCCGCGAAACATGCCGGGCATTGTCTCGGGAAGAGTTCACAATGCGCTGTACTATCCTCCAATGCTCAATCTCAACAAACTGATCAAACCGGACTTCGCAATTTTCAGAGTGGCGGAGGTGTACAAAGAACCGATTAAAAGGGAATTCGCGCTAGCATTCTTTAATGGATATGGAACAGAGATCAACCAGTTCGCTGCAGGTCATCCCGCCTATGAAGAAGTACAATATCGATTTCTTGGAAAGACAACGCGCATCCTTCGCGAGAACACAACGAACTTCACGTCATCTGACTTTACACCACTAATCACCATCGATCGAGACAGCGTGTGGGTGAACAAATTCTCAACAAGTGAAAGAGACATCTATACCATCTTCAGTCGTGTCTCCGAAGGTGTTTCGCAACCCTTGCTCAAGGTTAGCACGGACACGTCATTTCATTATGTAGATCTGTGGAATCACGAGGAACTTACGCCAACTGTACTAAAGGGTAAATCGTATGTAACTGTGTCTGCGCATGCCTTCGACAAGACTGAACTCGGAACGAACAATGAAGGTGA
>DASWTM010000208.1:0-13738 GCA_036402115.1 Chryseosolibacter sp. | reverse complement strand
AGATCTTTCTTAATAAGGTCGATCGTTTTCTTTTTGATCTCATCTGAAAACGCGTCACCATTTATACTTTTTGCATAAAGGCCTGCCTTTTTCGCTTCCTGCTGAAATGCTGCGCTGTTGTACCAGCCCGGTGAAGCGGTTTTGCCTTTTTCCGGTGCTTTCTCAAAAAATACACCTATGGTTGCTGCACCCGTGCCGAAGGCACTCGTAATCCGAGATGCAAGGCCGAATCCCGTGGAAGCACCAATGACAAGTACTTTTTTAGGGCCATTTACTTTACCCTTTGATTTTACATAGTCGATTTGATTGATGACGTTCTTCTCACAGCCTTTTGGATGTGCCGTCAAACAAATAAATCCGCGCATTCTGGGTTCAATGATCATAGTGCTTTGCAAATATTAAGGTTCCAAACCGCCCGCGGTTGTCGCCAGCGATGCGCAAAAATAAATATTTAAAACATATACACCACCAGTGGTCAAATTATGTGCTTGAGGCCGCAACAGACGCGTATATTTGCATCATCAAGCGACAGTCGCGTGTTACGGTCACGTTTGCTTTTCGCCTGGCCAAAACGATCTTACCATGACTACAAAACGAAACGCCCTGACGGCAATCTTTTCCATGCGATGCCCGCGCTGCCGGGAGGGCAAAATGTTTCCTGAAGGAACATTGTTTTCGACAAAATTTATGAAGATGAATGAGCGCTGCTCGTGCTGCGGCCAATCGTTTATGCCGGAGCCTGGTTATTATTTCGGGGCGATGTTCGTCAGTTATGGATTAAACGCAGCCTTCTTCATTACCGTGTGGGTGGCGATGATCATTTTAATGGAAGAAGTTTCGCTTATTGCGATGCTTATTGCATTGGTGGTCGTGATTTTCGGATTGCTTCCCATCACTTTCAGACTGTCACGTGTTCTTTGGATTTACATTTTCGTGCGGTATGAAGGACCGAGGGAATGTGGGGAGGGGAAGTAGCTGCAAGCTACAAGCTTCAAGCTACAAGCTCCAGGTTGCAAGTTTCAAGTTACCGGTCTCAGGAAGTTGACGGTGAATAGCGAATTGATGGGCAACGTTGGAGCATTTGTCTAGTCAGATGAGGGAAATCTAAAAAATGAGACCGGAATTGTAGGGAGGAAATTGTAGATTAGCTACTACTAAATTCCCGATTCCATGGAACTCACACGGAGAGCTTTTCTAAGTTCAACAGCGATGGCAGGAACGAGCCTGCTGATTAACCCACATGATACGATGACACAACCAACACCGGTCAAAGCCTCGCCAGGATATGAGTTGCTTATCTTTGCAACGAACTGGGGATACAACGGATCCTGGAAAGACTTCTGCACACTCATAAAAAAAGAAGGGTATGACGGAGCGGAAGTATGGTGCCCCTCCGATCAGGCGCAACAAGACTCATTGGTAGCTACATTTCGCGAACATGGCTTGAAATTCGGCTTCCTTGTAGGCGGATGGGAAAAAGATTTTGACAAGCATTTTAAACAATTCGAGGACAGTCTGCGCGCGGCAGCAAAGCTTCAGCCTGTTTACATCAATTGTCACTCCGGTCGCGACTATTATCCATTTGACCTGAATAAAAAGTTTATCGACCTGACAACGTCTGTAAATCGCGAGAGCGGAGTTCCGATCTATCACGAAACGCATCGTTCCCGGATTTTGTATTCCGCGCCTGTCTCCAAACAGTTCATGGAACAACTGCCGGCCTTGAGACTTACCCTTGATATTTCGCACTGGTGCAACGTGCACGAATCGTTACTTGAAGATCAACAGGAAACCGTTGACCTCGCAATTTCACGGGCAGAACATATTCACGCACGCATTGGCCACCAGGAAGGTCCGCAAGTGAATGACCCACGCGCTCCTGAATGGAAAGGGGCATTCGAAAAACATCTTGCTTGGTGGGATCAGGTTGTAGCGCGAAAGAAAAAGGATGGTCAGCGCATGACATTTCTCACCGAGTTCGGGCCGGTCGATTATATGCCTGCGATGCCGTACACGCGTCAACCACTCGCTAATCAGTGGGACATTAATGTTTACATGTTAAAGACGTTGCGGGCGAGGTACCAGTAAAAAGTCACTAGTCACTAGTCATTAGTCACTAGGAATTACGATCGTAGCGTAAGCGAAGCTTCGGGAAGGCATTTCGAAGATCCCGATCGGAGCGCAAGCGGAGCATCGGGAAGTCACTTGGAAGATTCCGATCATAGCGTAAGGAGAGCATCGGGAAGGCATTGGGAATTAGGCATTAGGCATTAGATTGGTGATGAGACCGATTGAGATTGAGATTGGAATTTGGAATTTGGATTTTGGAATTTGGAATTTTTCGCATTTAGTCATTAGGATGCAGGTAAAGGAAATTTTAAGAGAGTATTCGATTAATGAGGATGGGTGCAGGGTTGAGGCGTTGACGGGTGGGTTGATCAATGGGACGTGGAAGGTATCAGCCGATAAAGGTGAATATATTCTTCAGCGAATTAACACTGCGGTATTTAAAAATCCGGAGGCGATTGCGCAAAATCTTGAATTGATTTCGGAGTACCTGAAGAGGTTTCCGAATTATCTTTTTGTCGGGCCGATTAAAAACAACAGCGGGAACACACTCACCGTAAGGGATAGTCGCGCATATCGGATTTTTCCATTCATCAACAATACTCACACCATTGACAAGGTGACGACTGCTGACGAGGCGTACGAAGCTGCCGCGCAGTTTGGGCAGTTCACCTACATGCTGAAAGATTTCGATGCTGGTAAACTAGAAATTACGATTCCGGATTTTCACAATCTCACCTTACGTTACAGCCAATTTCTTCAGGCAACAGAAAGTGGAAATATAGAACGCATTAAGCAGGCTGCGCAGTCGATAAAAAAGTTAAAGCAAAATTCGTCAATCGTAGAAGAATACAATGCGATCACGAAAAATCAGAATTTCCCAAAGCGCGTTACTCATCACGATACAAAAATCAGCAACGTTTTATTCGACAATCACAGCAAAGGCGTTTGCGTCATCGATCTTGATACGGTGATGCCGGGGTATTTTTTCAGCGATGTGGGCGACATGATGCGCACTTACCTCTCTCCTTCTACTGAAGAAGAAACTGACTTTTCAAAAATCACCATCCGCCCAGAAGTCTACGAAGCAATCGTCAACGGCTACCGCGACCGAATGCGACAAATTCTCACGCAACAGGAAAATCAAAAATTCTTCTATTCCGGAACGTTTATGATCTACATGCAGGCCCTGCGTTTTATCACCGATTTTCTAAACAACGATGTATACTACGGTGCGAAGTATCCCGATCACAACTTCAACCGGGCGGGGAACCAAGTTGCATTGCTGGAGCGGCTCATTGAACAAAAAGGTATTTTAACGCAGAGGCGCTAGGTTATTTATGTTGTTTCGCGTCTGAGCATTTGAACATGGATCAGGTTGCAGCAAGTCCCTTCGTGCACTGGAGTTGCGCGGAGGAGTGCGTAGGCGCGCTAACGCTTGCAGACAATGCGAATAAACCCTTTACAAATCTCATTTCGCACAAACATTGCCCTAGCACCCACGATGCCCGAAGCACGCATCAACTTAAAAAGTGCATTCCAAAATTCCTTTGCGTTCCACTGCGCCTCTGCGACTTTGCGGTGAACCTGCCTTTACGCTTCTACGCTCACCTTCTCCCCGATCTGCTGGCGCCACATCGCATAGTACAATCCTTTCTCGCTGATGAGTTGTTCGTGCTTGCCGGATTCGATGATGTTTCCTTTCTCCAGTACATAAATTTTGTCGGCATGCATGATGGTCGATAAGCGGTGGGCAATCAGGATAGTGATGTGATCGCGGATGACAGAGACTTCCCGGATGGTCTCGGTAATCTCCTCCTCCGTTAGTGAATCGAGTGAAGAAGTTGCTTCATCGAATACCAAAATATCCGGCTGACGCAACAGTGCACGAGCGATGGACAGTCGTTGCTTTTCGCCACCTGAGACTTTTACACCACCCTCACCGATCACCGTGTCGAGACCTTTGTCGGCACGCGCGAGAAGCGACTGACACGCGGCTTTGTGGAGTACCTGGAGGCATTCCTCGTCTGTTGCATCGGGTTTTACGAAGAGCAAATTTTCGCGGATGGTTCCCGCAAAGAGCTGCGTCTCCTGCGTAACGAAGCCGATCTTCTCCCGGAGTTGATCAAGGTCGACCTGAGTGCTGTCGATATCGTTGTATAAAATTCTTCCTTCTTTAGGGGGATAAAGTCCAACGAGGAGTTTAACCAGCGTAGTCTTGCCGGATCCTGAGGGGCCTACGAAAGCAATAGTCTGACCGTTGTTTGTCTTAAAGGTGATGTTGTTTAATGCATTTGTGGCCGCGGATTGATGCTTGAACCCAACTCCTTCGAAGCTAAGTTTTGTAATTGTTCCAATGGGCTTAGGATTAGTCGGCTTGCGTTCTTTCGGCAGTTTCAAAATCCTGTCAAAGTTAAGCAGCGACACTTCCGCTTCACGGTAGGTCATGATTACTGTTCCAAGCTCCTGTAAAGGGCTGAAAAGAAAAAATGAATAGAAAAGGAATGTGAAGTATTGACCTGCGGAAATGTTGTTGTCAAAGATCAGCAGAAGCAGGATGACAACCATCACACTCCTCACAAAGTTGACGGTAGTTCCCTGGAGGAAGCTCATCCCGCGAACGTATTTCACTTTCTTTAATTCGAGACCGAGAATCTTGTAGGTTGTTTTGTTGAGGCGATTGATTTCCTGGCTGGCAAGTCCAAGGCTTTTCACGAGTTCGATATTGCGTAGCGACTCCGTTGTGGACCCAGCGAGCGCAGTTGTTTCTTTGACGATGCTTTTCTGAACAACTTTAATTTTGCGACTTAACAACCAGCTTGTCAGGGCAATGATCGGGACGGCCGCAAAATAAACCAGCGTCACTTTCCAACTTACACTGAGTGAATAGATAACGATGAATACCATCGCGACCAGGCTGGCAAATAAGACGTTAATAAACGAAGTGATAAATTTCTCAGAGTCCGTTCGCACCTTCTGCAGGATCCCCAGCGTCTCGCCACTGCGCTGGTCTTCAAACGTTTGGTATGGCAGTTCAAGAGAATGCTGGATTCCATCGGCATACAACTTCGCGCCAAGTTTCTGAACAACGATGTTGGTGAAATAATCCTGGAGGTTCTTTGCGATCCGCGACACCATGGCAGCACCGATGGCTAGTCCAACGAGTCCAAGAATACCTCGTGTGAATTCCGATCGCGAAAGCGCGTCTTTCCGTTCGATAAAGTTATCAACAATTTTTCCTGTAATGTGCGGGTCGAGGAGTGAAAAAACCTGGCTAACTGCGGCTAAGAATAAAGCGAGAGCAATGAGGCCTTTATAGTTTTTGAGGTAACGTAAAAGTATTTGCATTGATTGGGATTGAAGGTCAATTTATACCGAAGAGTAACAAGTTAGGTGAAAACTAGGTTCACCAAACAAGCTTCCAAACGTAAATTTCCGGCATGTGGTGGTACAAATTCGTTGTCATTTATGAAAGTAGCCGCGGTTTTTTCAAATTGCCGCAAAAGCGCTACCTTCTGCCCTCCATTGCAATAGCATTGACTATCAAACCCCTCGTGCTACTTTGGGTGCTTTCAACGATCGCCTCGTTGTCGATAGCACAACCTACGCTCCAGGCGCAGGCCGGCCTTGGCTATATCGAACATTTTTCACTCGGTCTCGAGTATTCGTGGAAATCAAAACATTCTGTGAGTCTTCATTACGGTTCGAACGTCTTCATTAATTCGGATCAGTTCTCAACCGTCTTCATCAAATACAACCGGACGGTAAACGGCCTGACGTTTCAAAAAAATCGTCCCGGTATCGGGTTGAAACTAGGGTCATCTATTTTTACCGATGACTTCTATCGCTGGAAAGTAAGCAGTGCAGTGCCATTCATAAGCCTTCGTCACACCTTCAACCGAAAGTTGGAGGCCGGAATTGAAACCGGGATTGCCCTTTCAAGAATTGAGTCGGTGACGCGGATCAACTATGGAGAGATCGGCAAATACAAACGCTATCTACCCGAGCTGAACTTTACGCTCCACTATACCTTGTTGAAAAAGCGTCATGAGTAGAGCATGGGTGCCCATATCGATCATAGTTATCGTCTCTCTATGCCAATGCGAGCGCGTTGAGTATTTTCCAGACAATCCCATCACGGACGCGACCACGCGCGTGCTGGCGCACAAAGGAGGAGGCGGATCCTTCGGTGAAGGCAACACATTGGAGGCATGCGTGTATGGTTTGGAACGGCTGGATGGCATCGAAGTCGATCTTCAAAAGAGCGAAGACAATGTGTTGTGGCTAGGACACGCGTCAGACGTTCCAGGTTGTGGCGCGTTTCCGAAGAGCTGCTTCGCTGGATTGACTTCTTCGACTATCGTGCAGATCGATTCGTGCCTGGGAAAAACCATCAATTTTACGAAGCTGGAAACCGTGTTCGACTATGCCAGCAAACATCATCCAGACAAATACCTATCGCTCGATGTGAAAGCGTGGTCGCCATGCGAGTTCAACGATATCAACATCACCAGAGAGATGAACCAACTTGCAGCGGAGATTATCTTGCTTACAAGCAAATACGGACTTGAGAATAGAGTCATGGTGGAATCAGAGACCGGTGACTTCTTATACTACGTTAAAACGCATTCTGATTTTATTGAAACTTACTTAACAACGCTAGGCGACTTCGAATTGGGTGCCGCACGGGCACTGGATGCAGGGTTCAGCGGAATCTCATACGAATTCCGAGCGAAGGAGAACCTGTTAAAGGAACAGGTAGATCTGCTTCACCGCAAAGGTCTAAAAATTCAAGTCTGGACAATTTACGATAGCCAGGCGTTTGAAGAGGCAAAATCACTTGGTGTGGATTTCATCCAGACAGATGACATCTAGAATCACTTCTGCTCAGAGCCTTTTAACTTTTCTACCAACTTCTGGTTCTTCTGCTCGGGTGTCAGGTTACGCTGATAACCATAGGCGGCATTCTCCCACTCTCCATAGGTTGCGTTCGGCAGAACAATAAACTTCTGTCCCCACTCTGCGCGAACTTTATCGGTCTCAAGCAAACGTTCCTGATTCGATTTCTTTTCAAAAAGTTGGGTGAAGTCGTTAAGATTATCTCCGAGCAACATAATGACACGATACTCTTTCATCACCTGGAGTCTACGTTCCTCTTTAGAAGATGTCCCACTCATAAATATCATGTGCGCGCGGTCAGCATCCGGAAAATTGTACTGAGCAAGGTTTCGCACAGTGGAATTCACTTCAGTTGTGTCGCGGTTGCTGATGTAAAAGATGGACACACCTTTCCGTTTTGCATGCTGTAGAAACTCCAATGCACCTGGCACTGGTGTTGCCTTTGATTTGCTAGTCCATTGATTCCACGTGTCTTTCGCAAATTCAGTTCCATTGCGAATGTTGTCCGCTTCGTAATAGCTGTTGTCGAGAACGGTTTCATCGATGTCAGTGATGATCGCGTATTTATGGCGCTTCTTAATTTTTTTATTGTCGAGTCTCAGTTGCGCAAGGTTGAAAGCCTGATAACATAAGGCGCGATATTCGGCAGATTGTTGTTGCCAGATCACCGAAAGCGTCTTATTGCTGTGGGGTGCGGGGGATGTTTGGGCGAACGTTTGAATTGAAAAGAAACTGAAGCAGGCGAAAACGAGCGCTCGTAGCATAGGAGTGTTTAGTCGGGGGCAAATATAATGCATAGCCACAAAGGCACAAAGAACACGGAGGTGCACTAAGAAGTGGAAATGCCCGTGAGGTGTTCACGGGCATGTAAATGGGAGTTGATTACATATCTTTCATCAATGAGATGCCATAGTGCTCGGGGTCGCGAGGCGGAGCAGCGTTCCACCTGCGATAAGAGTGTGAACCGTCAGTCTCATAGTAAACTTTATAAGTACCTTTCGGAAGAATTACTGTATCGTTAAACAATCTGTTTTTGCTTGCACCGCCAGCAGACTCTGTGTTTCGATAAGTCATTTCCCATACAACTCTACCGGTCTCCGTATTTTTTATCCACCCGTAGTCTACAAGCTCGCCATCGTCACCTTCACCTATTGCAACGATGCGCAATTTGGTGTCAGCGGTGAGGGTGAATGTTTCACTTAATTGTTCGTCATCGCGAACGCGCACGATTTCCACTAATACCTGGTCATTTTTGTATTCGGCTGGATTGAAGAGGGCAATTTTCCCTAAGTCGGCTTTTTTCGTCATCCATAAGGTTATTCCATAATAATCCTGTTCGTGTGGAGGGCCATCATTCCAGTCTTCGAACGAGTGAGAATCATCTGTGGCAAAGTATGCGATGTAATCACCCTTCTCGAGCGTCAGCGTTTCGTCTACCATCTTATTTTTCTCTGCTCCACCAGCATGCTCTCTCCTCTTTTCATTCATGTCCCACACGACTTCTTTTGTTGCCGCATTCATGATCCAGCCATTGTCGGCCATGTGATCATCGGACTCTTCACCAATGCAAAGCACACGCACTTCAACTGCCGACTTCAATGTAAACCCTTGAGAAATATAATCGTCATCGCCCACTTTCGTCAACTGCACGACAGGCTTCACTTCCTCTGGCATTTTAAACGGTATTACGTTCGACAGTTTCTCCGCCCAGATGGTGATTCCGCTGAACTGCGGATCATCGGGCGGCATTGAATTCCAGTCGTTGTAGCTGTGTGAATCATCAGTAACGTAGCTCACAAGGTAATTTCCTGCCGGAAGTGTAATCTTTTCATCTGAGCGCAAATTCTTCTTGGCACCACCGGCAAAATCCGAATTGCTGTAATCCATCACCCAAACGCGTTTGTGCTTGTCGATGTCATAGATCCACGCGTAATCAAAGGTTTCATCTTTTCCGCCTTCCCCGATCGCGTATATGCGAAGCGTTGTTTCAGCCGACAATGAAAATCCTTTTTTAATGTTGGCGTTGTGATCAGGTTTGGCGATCGTCACGATGGCGTCCCTTATCTTTGCCTCGAGCACGGACGCAATGCTTGTCTTAGTCAGATTGCCGGCTAAGGTAATACCCATTCCTTGCCGGATTTCACTTCTGTTCTTCACATGGTTGCGATCGCTGAAGATCTGGTTAACAAATCCGGAAAAACCGTTGAAGTTCCAATTATCGCGGTGATGAAAAGAGGATGTGAAGTACACCTCGTACGTTCCCTTCTTCAATTGTATCTCATCTTTTACTTCGAAGTCACCATAGTCGAAATCGCGATCTTTGTTCAATTGATCGCCCGTGTGCCAAACCGTTTTCCGTGTTTCGCTGTCAAGGATCCATCCGTAATAAACAATCATCTTCCAGCCTTCTTCATTGAAGGCGCCACCCGTTACATGTACTTTTACGTTTTGATCCTGATTTAATGTGAACGCAGCGTATTCGACTTTGCCCGGAGATACGTCACCGACTCCAATAGTGCTCTGAGAAAATGCCTGCAGGGCTGTTAACGAAAATACAGCGATCAACAGGAAGGGGTTAAGTTTTTTCATTGGTAATGAGCTCAAGGTTTGCGCTGATATACCCAACATTGTACCATTTAAAAACCTGCGATAATCCTGCAAATTTCGGCACTCCTTACAACGTCTCTGTTGCAAAATGATGCACATAGTGTTCGCTTTAGAACAGTGGTTGCCCCGACAAGGCAGCACACCCTTTTGGCGGCAATTATTCGAAGCAGCAAAATGCGCATTGATTTTCGGGCGCAGAGTTCTATTAACGTCTTACCAGTCTGGCGGGTACATGAATTTAATACCCGTATGAAAAACTGAGTCATGAAAACTATTTGGCGTAACAACGGCTTGTCCATAGTGATGTTTCTCCTGTTCATTGCGTCACTGGTGGGTCAGGTGCTAACCGGTATCAAAGAGCATAATCAGGAAGCGGTCGAGATGGGTGGTGAAGCGCTAGGAATGTCAGAATACCTGATGTCGGGCCATTTTCTCCAGTCAACTTTTGAGAACTGGGAAAGCGAATTTTTGCAGATGGCGCTGTTTCTGATTCTGAGCATGTTTCTGTATCAAAAGGGGTCTGCAGAGTCTAAGGATCCAGATAAAGAAGAGGATGTAGATCGTGAGCCGAATCCAAAGAAGAAAGACGCGCCAAAGGCTGTGAAACAAGGTGGGATTGCGCTAGCTATCTACCGGCATTCACTGTGCTATTCCTTAGTTATATTGTTCCTCATCTCCTTTTACATCCACTGGCGTGGCAGCTTGAAAGATTACAATGAAGAGCAGAGTTTGAAGAACAAGCCGACTGAAACTGCCGTTCAGTATCTCAGCAATCCGCGCTTTTGGTTTGAGTCATTTCAGAATTGGCAAAGTGAGTTTCTCTCGATATTCGCCATCGTAGTGTTGTCCGTCTTTTTGCGCGAGCAAGGGTCCCCACAGTCAAAGCCTGTTGACGCTGCGCATTCTGAAACGGGCGCATAACGTAATGAGGAAGAGTCTGCACTAATCGGAATCATGGAGCCGAATTCTCTCCACGACCAGACAACGACCATTTTTCCTTCTACCGTGTTGGGAGAAGAGCTCAATAGTTCTGCCTCAGCTATTGGTCGGGCAAATAAAGGGGCCAAAAATCATACCGTCCCAAATTTATTAATCCATTTTAGCAACCCTTCCTCTACACGCAACCTGGTGATGATTTTTGAAAGGCAGTCTGCAGTAATGTTAACTGAAGTATGATGACTCCGTCAGAAATGTCCCAGCGTATTGTGCTGGTCGAAGATGATCTCGATATCCGAAGTATTCTTGATCAACTTTTAACCGATGCAGGTTATTCGGTAATGGCTCTTCATGATGGCCGCGACATCCTGGAGCTGAACTTTCCTGCTCCTTCCCTCTTTATCCTCGACATTAATTTGCCAAACATCGATGGAATCGCGATCTGCAAATTTTTGAAGCTACAGGCGCAGCTGAAGTCGGTTCCGGTTTTGGTTCTTTCGGCCAACCGTAGCCTGAAGAGCAAAGCCCTTATTGCAGGAGCACAAACTTTCATTGAAAAGCCGTTCAAGATCGAGCGGCTGCTTTCAGAAGTAAGCTATTGTCTCGCGGGCCAAACGTTACTCTCACGCTAATGAAGAAAGAAGAAATAGAGCCTTGGGATTTTCAGCGGATACTGTTCGGTCAGGCACCGGAATCATTTATGCTTGAAGTGCTAGTGCGGACGTTGATTATGTATCTGATCTTGATTATAGTATTTAAAATTCTAGGAAAACGGCTGGACGGTCAATTGACGCTTACTGAATTAGCGGTCATGGTTACACTCGGGGCAATCATCGCGGTACCCATGCAGATTCCGGACCGCGGCATCCTGCTCGGTGTTGTGGCGCTGCTCTGTGTTGTTGCTTTTCAGCGGGGATTGAATTGGTTAGGAGTAAGAAATACCCGAATCGAAAATGCAACGCAAGGGGTGATGAGCACTATCATTAAAAATGGGAAATTACAATTGGGAGAGATGGACAACTCTGGCTTATCGAGGCAAAATGTATTTGCGATGCTGAGGGCAAAAGGCATTTTTAACCTCTCCAAAGTAAAGCGCCTTTATTTCGAGGCGTGCGGTGAGGTAAGCATCTACCCAGAAGAAAAAGCAAAGCCAGGTCTTTCGTTATTACCGCCAGGAGAGCATCATGTACTGATCTCGCAAGGAAAAGTTAATCGTGACTGTTTGGCTTGTTCGAACTGCGGAAGCGTAATTGACAAAGCGAACGAGAATCGAGCGTGTCCTACTTGTGGCGAGCGTAGATGGGTGGAAGCCATTGTGGATTAGAATATGAAGCCTGAACAAATATACTTGTGGGATTGGGAGAGGATTTTGCTAGGCGAAGTCCCTCCTGCCTTCCTGCTTGAGATTGTATTGAGAATTATCGTTGTTTATCTAATTCTAACTGTGGCCATGCGAATCCTGGGAAAACGGATGGCTGCCCAACTGACGCGCAATGAACTGGCAGCAATGGTATCGCTCGCAGCCCGATCGGTGTACCGATCCTTGCACCTGATCGCGGGATCCTCCCTCCGATTATCATCGCTATTGTTGTGGTATCGATCAATAAACTGGTGTCTCGGATGTCTGTTCGCAATCAAAAATTTGAAGCGGTGACACACGGAAAAGTAGACACGCTCGTGAAAGAAGGTGTGCTTGATTACAAAGCAATGATGAAGTCGCGTATTTCTCGGGAGCGGATTCTGGCAGAATTGCGGTCGCAGCAGGTTTTCCATCTGGGTGAAGTTAAGCGCTTGTTTTTCGAAGCCAACGGTTCATTTACGCTCGTCAAACCGGTAAAGGCGAAACCTGGGTTAGCGGTCATTCCCGAAAGCGACCCGGAGTTTCTTCAAGAATTAAAGCCGAACGGACAACTTGTTTGCCGTGAGTGTGGCAACCTGAACAATACCAATGACCCTACACGAATTTGCGGAATCTGTCATCATACACATTGGGTGGCAGCGCTAGAGACAGGGGTCAATAAAAGTCAATAATCGATGCGCTGGGAAATCTGTACATAAATGCTGTTAAAGTATAAAACCGCAGTTGGTTGTATTGAGTATACTTGTGTAGTAACTCACAGCCTATTGAATTTATATGGAAACGCAAAAAAACGGTACTAAGCTCGCTAAGGAAAGTTTTCCCGTGCTGGAGATGTCTTGTGCTGCGTGTGCGGTCAGTGTAGAGTCGATGCTCAAATCGACCGAAGGTGTAACAAGTGCGTCCGTGAACTTTGCTAATCAGACCGCATCGGTTGAGTACGACACCACAAAACTTAAGCCTGCCGATCTCCAGCATGTTGTCCGCTCCATTGGCTATGACCTGGTTGTTGATGTTGACGATCCCCAGGCTGTTCAGCAAGAAGCGCAACACAACTATTACAAGGCTGTTAAAATCAGGACGATCTGGTCATCACTTCTTGCACTGCCCGTAGTCGTGATCGGGATGTTTTTTATGGACATGCCGTACGCGAACTATATTTCCATGATCCTTACAGCACCTGTCGTTTTTTATTTCGGAAGAATTTTTTTCATTAACGCATGGAAACAGGCACGACACGGCAAGGCCAACATGGATACGCTTGTTGCATTGTCCACCAGCATTGCGTTTCTGTTCAGCGTGTTCAATACATTCTTTCCTGAATTCTGGCATTCGCGCGGATTGCATGCTCACGTCTACTATGAAGCTGCCGCGGTGGTCGTTGCGTTTATCTCCCTCGGCAAACTGCTGGAGGAGAAAGCAAAGTCCAATACTTCATCGGCACTGAAGAAACTCATGGGGCTTCAACCCAAGACAGTCAAAGTCTTTGTCGATGGTAAAGAGCAAGAGCTTTCAATCGCCATGGTTAAGGTCGGGCAAACCATTATCGTCAGACCGGGGGAAAGAATAGCGGTTGATGGCATTGTTGTCAGCGGATCATCTTTTGTTGATGAAAGTACGATCTCAGGAGAACCCGTGCCGGTGGAGAAAACCGAAGGCAGGAAAGTATTTGCTGGAACAGTGAATCAAAAAGGAAGCTTCAAGTTTAAAGCCGAAAAAGTCGGAAGCGACACCCTCCTTTCGCACATCATCAAAATGGTGCAGCAGGCTCAGGGAAGCAAAGCACCCGTTCAGAAATTAGTGGATAAAATTGCTGGAATTTTTGTACCCGTGGTCATCGGCATTGCCATTCTCACCTTCATTGTCTGGATG
>DASWTM010000207.1:0-4887 GCA_036402115.1 Chryseosolibacter sp. | reverse complement strand
CCGAGCTTTACATTTTGTGCCTCAACACGGATTCCCACGATCATCGAAGTCTTGCCAACATAGTTGACGGAAGCGTGGAGCGAAACTAGTTCGCCAACTTCAACGGGCTGAAGAAATTCAACCTTATCCACCGACACGGTTACACAGTATGTTCCTGCGTGTTTGCTCGAGCAGGCATACGCGACCTTATCCATCAGCGAAAGCAGAATGCCTCCGTGAATTTTTCCTCCAAAGTTCGCATAGGAGGGGATCATGAGTTCGGTGATTGTAGTCTGCGATTGTTTTACCGTTCGGGCAAACGATGTCATAGTGTGGGAATTTCACAAAAGATAGGAAAAAAGAAAGAGAGCTGAACAGCGGACGAACAGGAATTTATGAGAGTCCCTTCATCCGTGCCACCTTCAGAATCGACATCACGCTAATACTGTCTGTGATTTCTCCTCGGTCTACCATTTTTAACGCTTCGCTCAGGGGAAGTTTCCATACTTTCAGGTCGGCTTCTGTTTCCTCAAGCACCATTTCGCCTTCGGTCAGGTCTTCAGCGAGATAGGAGTAGCCCACTTCGTCCGTAACGGAATTTGACGTGTGAAATTTTAGAATTTCTGTCCAGCGATTTGCAGTCAATCCCGTCTCCTCTTTCAGTTCGCGTTTGGCGGCCTCCAGCGGAGATTCGCCTTCCGGTCCGCCACCTTCCGGAATTTCCCATGACCATGCATTCAACGTATATCGGAATTGTCCTACGAGCCACGTGTTCAGATCTTTGTCGAGGGGCAGAACTCCGATCGCAGTGTTTTTAAAATGCACCTTTCCGTAGATTCCCTTCCCTCCCGATGGATTCAGAACCTGATATTCCGTCACCGAAATCCAGCGATTTTCATATTTGAGTTCACCTGAAAGTGTTTTCCACGGATTTTTTATTTCTTCTGAATTCATTGAGGTGTGATTACTTACTGAGTTGATAGTGAAAGCCGTACTGAATAAATTTTAATGCCAGTTCAGGATTTTCTGCGACCCAAAGCTAGAAATGTTTTTTTGAGGAATCCCTTTTCGTTTATTTTTACAGACAGGAAGTTGTCTAATGCTGCGATCGTCTTTCACCAAACATATGATTGAAGCCGGGTGCGATGAGGCAGGCCGTGGGTGTCTGGCTGGCCCGGTAGTCGCTGCAGCGGTGATCCTTCCGAAAAAATACCGACACAAAAAGCTCAACGATTCCAAACAACTGACCCGCGAAGAACGCGAGGAGCTCCGTTTTGAAATTGAACGCGATGCCTTGTGCTGGGCGGTTGCTGAAGTCGATCATCAGGAGATAGACAAGATCAATATTCTCAATGCTTCGTTTAAAGCGATGCACCTTGCCCTGGACAAGCTTTTCATGGTGCCCGATCTTATTCTGATCGATGGGAATCGATTCAAACCTTACAAAGAGATCAAGCACGAATGCATCATCAAAGGCGATGGCAAATACCTTTCGATTGCTGCGGCATCGGTGCTTGCGAAAACCTATCGCGATGACATGATGAACTCCCTTGCCAAACAATTCACCGGTTACGGATGGGAGACCAATGTAGGCTACCCTACACTTGAGCATCGCGAGGGCATCAAACAACTGGGGATCACACCTTATCACCGAAGGTCTTTCACCTTGCTTCCCGAGCAGCTTCAGTTGTTTGCTGATTAATTAATCAATCATTTCTTTTCCCCCAGGTCTAGTTACGATTTGGCACGAAGACTCGCGAACGCATGCCTCTTAACGAGCTTGCCTCAGCCGAAACGATGCGTCTCTGAGCTAGGATCCCAACGAGAACTGCGATAACCAAAGGTATTTTTATTTGCCACCGTATATAATTTACTTTCTGCAGATTTGTGTTATTTCACATCACAATGAACTTCATTTGACAGACCGATCATGTGTTTAATCTTTATTTCCATCAACCAGCATCCGCGCTACAAATTGGTTGTCGCTGCGAATCGCGATGAGTTTTACAATCGCAAGACAGCTGCGGCTCATTTCTGGGAGGATGCTCCCAACATTCTCGGTGGCCGCGACCTGGAGGCGGGTGGTACCTGGTTTGGCGTCAACAAGCGTGGAAAGATCAGCCTGATCACTAACTATCGTGATCCAAAAAACATCAACCCTGCGGCACCCTCCCGGGGGAAATTGGTTTCTGATTTTCTGAGTAATGGCATGGATGGAAAAAGTTATCTCTCATCGATACAACATCCTGAGAAATACAATGGCTTCAACCTGATCGTGGGAACACCGGAAGTGTTGTATTACTTTTCGAATTATCGGGAGGGAATCACGGAAATGAAATCCGGTCTCTTCGGTTTGAGCAATCACTTGCTCGACACACCATGGCCAAAAGTGAAAAAAGGAAAGGAGCTGATGGCTGAAATCCTGGCCCGGCCATTCGATGCGAAAGATCTGTTTGCACTTCTCGCCAATGAAGGCATCGCCAGCGATGATCTTTTGCCCGACACCGGTGTTGGCCTGGAGCGTGAGCGCGCCTTGTCAGCTATGTTCATCAAGAGTCCGGGTTACGGAACACGATGCTCTACAGTGTTGCTTGTTGATCACGACAACAATTTCAATTTTACGGAACGGGTATATGACCTCACGAATTTCTCCTACATTGAAAACACCTTTTCCTTTCGCGTTTGAAAAAAGATAAGACACCGTTTCTGTTGAAGTTTGTCAGATGGTTTTTTCCACTGCTGGAGAGGACGTTGCCTTTTCTTGCGCATCGATACTTCATCAAAATATTTTTCACTCCCCTCAAATATAAAACGCCTGAGAAAGAACTCGAATGGGAGAACAAATCGCAAAAGTTTTCCGTGCTGGCATCCGGTAAGCGCATTCAGTGTTACAGCTGGGGAAAAGGTCCTGTTATTTTGCTCATCCACGGTTGGGCTGGACGCGCTACTCAATTCCGCAAGTTTATCGAAGCGTTTACCGAACTCGGTTATCGCGTGGTGGGTTTTGACGGACCCGCGCACGGTAAGTCGGAAGGAAAGAAGACTAACATCGATGAATTTTACGAAGCGCTGAAAAGTATCTACAAAGTTACCGGTGAACCCGTATCGATCATTTGTCATTCTTTTGGTGGAAGTGCTGCATTGTTTTCTGCGAAGGAAGGTCTTGCCGTGAGAAAATTGATTAACATCGCGAGCCCGACCATCGGAGACGAAATAATCAATACTTACCTGCGCGCAATTAACGGGTCGAAATCAACCGGAGACTATTTCAAGCGATATGTCATGCAGCAAACGGGCAAAACGTTTGACGACTACACGAGCCTTAATTTTATCCGACACATTAAACACGAAATTTCACTGCTGCTCGTTCATGATGAGGATGACAAAGAAGTGTATCTGAAACACGCTCAGGCGCTGAAGGAAGTCTATCCTGCAGCCCAACTTCTCGTCACGAAAGGCCTCGGGCACACCCGCATTCTGAAAGACGATGGGGTAATTGCCAACTGTGTAACATTCGTGCGGGAGGGGCGTCTGAAGTAGGAAGATCCAAAACACAAATCCCAAAAATCAAGATCCAAGGGTGGCTGCACACAAGCTGTAGGCCTTCCTTAGAATTTGGATTTTGGAATTTGAGATTTGGAATTTGGGATCTGGACCCTTGCGGCCTTTTCGTCCCAGCGGTTTCGTTTTCAACTGTTTTTCACCTATTTTGAAACCTTAACCCCTCCCGGGAGTATATATAAAATGAAACTTTTTAACATTTTACATCATCCCTGTAATTACAAAAGAAAACCCTTAACTAATGGATTATGAAATCGCAATCGTAAGCGGTTTCCAGCTCTTAAAACTCACTCAGACGTATGAAAATCATTGAAACACACAATATCTCGAGAATGTACAAGATGGGTACACAAATCGTGAACGCTCTTCAGGACATTTCGATTTCAATCGACAAAGGAGAATACTGTGCTTTCATGGGACCGTCTGGTTCGGGGAAATCTACCTTGATGAATATTGTCGGCTGTCTGGATACCCCTACGAGCGGAACGTACATGCTCAACAACAAGCTTGTGAGTGAGATGACCGAAAATGAGCTTGCAGACACCAGAAATAAAGAGATTGGTTTTGTGTTCCAGACGTTCAACCTGTTGCCTCGCGCCAGTGCACTGGAAAATGTAGCCCTACCGTTGATCTATGCCGGTTATTCAAAAGCAGATCGCGAAGAAATGGCGATGGCTGCGCTCGAGAGTGTGAGTCTTGCCGATCGTTATCATCACAGACCGAATGAACTTTCCGGTGGTCAGCGCCAGCGTGTAGCCATTGCACGCGCCCTGGTGAACAATCCATCCATCATCCTTGCCGATGAACCTACCGGTAACCTCGATACAAAAACATCCTACGACATCATGAACCTCTTCCAGGAACTTCATGACAAAGGAAACACCATCATCATGGTAACGCACGAAGACGACATCGCGCACTACGCTCATCGCATCATCCGCCTCCGTGACGGGTTGATCGAGTGGGACCGCAAGAACGATAACGTGACGCGTACCGTTGCTCAGCCTGCAGCTCACTAATGAGACAATATGCCAATTAGCCAATGTGCCAGTTGGTGAGTCAACACTTAACGAAATTTGGATGATGGCGCTCCGTGCCTTTCGCAAGTCCAACCCTACGGCCGCGCCTGCCTGCCGATGCATTGCCTTTGCGGGGCGGTAGGCAGGCTTTCCGCTATACTCCTCGCCCTCACCCACGACCCTAGCTGCTGCGGGGTGCCGCTCCAATCGCTAGCGCGAAGAGTCAGTTTCACCTCGACAGCATCGGCACATTGGTCTCCACCTAGCGATCCATTGATGTAGGCTACAAGCTTCAGGCTACAAGTTGCAAGCAAATGAGACTGTCCGA
>DASWTM010000206.1:0-25644 GCA_036402115.1 Chryseosolibacter sp. | reverse complement strand
TCGAACTCGGTCCTGCAGAATACGAAACACCATCCGGAAAAATTAATGGCGAGATCTTACTGAAGCGCCAGTATAAAATCCGTGATGGCCAGATGGAGTTCATGATTGAAAATGCTGTGAACATCCAGGACGAATTGCTCCAGAAAGAATTGAGCAAGTCGTCAGACGACAAAATGAAGAACATTGTCGCCACGATTCAGCGCGATCAGAACGCTGTTATCCGGAATGAATCATCACCGGTAATGATTATCCAGGGTGTGGCAGGTTCCGGAAAGACCTCCATCGCGCTGCATCGAATCGCGTTTCTGCTATATCGCTTCCGTGAAAGCATTTCCTCCAAGGACATTCTTATTATTTCACCCAACAAGGTATTTGCTGATTACATCTCGAACGTTTTACCGGAGCTAGGCGAAGAGCAGATTCCCGAGATGGTAATTGAAGAACTCGCAGCGGAGGTCTTGGAAAACAAATTTCAGTTCCAGACGTTCTTCGAGCAGGTTGCCGCTTTACTCGACAAGCATGACGCTGCTTTCATCGAGCGTATGCGATTCAAATCAACGTTTGAATTTCTTGCAAAGTTGAATCAATACATGATTCACCTGGAAAATAACTTTTTTGTGCCGATCGAACTGCGTGTAGGAAGCACCGTTGTGCCGTCTCCCTTCATCCATGAAAAATTCAGGATGTACCACAGGCTTCCGCTGCTAAAACGGATTCCACAGGTCGTAAAAGATATTCAAGATTACGTCCGCGACCAGCGCCAGCGAAAACTGACAGGCTTTGAGAAGAAACAGATTTGGGATGCCGTTCCGCAAATGATCAAGTTCACTGACTTTTTCAATCTATACAAACACTTCTTCACCTGGTCGAAGAATGAAGAGATGTTTAAAACCGGTTCGAATGGCACCATCGAGTACGCAGACGTATTTCCACTTATCTATTGCAAAATCCGGCTCGAGGGAGTTCAGGCTTACGATCATGTAAAGCACCTGCTCATTGACGAGATGCAGGATTACACACCTATTCAATACGCAGTCCTTTCCCGCCTGTTCAAATGCAAAAAAACAATCCTCGGTGATATCGGACAACGTGTTAATCCGTATAGTGCATCTTCAGCCGATGCGATCAGTCAGATTTTTCCGCAAGGCGATGTTGTAAAACTCTTGCGTAGCTACCGATCAACCTGGGAAATCACCGCCTTCGCACAAAAGATCTCTCCAAATGATCAGATCATTCCAATGGAACGTCATGGCCAGGAGCCCGAGGTTATAGGATTTAATACGAATATTGAAGAGGCAAATCATATCCGGAAGCTTGTAACGGAATTTGAAAATTCAGGCTTTCAATCGCTAGGCATCATTTGTAAAACTTCAGAACAAGCACAGATCTTGTTTGAAGAATTAAACATGCCTGGCTTACACTTATTAACACCCGATAGTACTTCATTCAAACAGGGCGTCATCATCACCACGGCACACCTGGCTAAAGGACTGGAATTTGATGAAGTAATAATCCCGTTCGCATCCGCGCGAAATTATTCGACAGAAGTGGACAAGAGTATGTTGTATATCGGCTGCACAAGAGCCATGCACATGCTTACGCTCACCTATGCGAAGGAGAAGTCAAGGTTTATCGGTGGGTAAGATTTGAAATTTGAAATTTGAAATTTGAAATTTTGTATATGAAAACATTTTCATTTGGGGTATTAGTATCGGCATATTTAATCTCGGCAAGCGCATTCGGTCAGAAGGCTGAGCTGCGGCAGAAAGTTGCCGAGATTAGCAGGTCAGTTGACGGACAGGTTGGTGTCGCTATTATGGACCTACAAACGAAAGACACGTTAGTTCATAATGTGCACGGCATCTTCCCCATGCAAAGTGTTTTTAAGTTTCCAATTGCGCTGACTGTGTTGGACCAAGTTGACAAAAAGAAATTTTCGCTCGGTAAAAAGCTAAAACTCACGGAGCGCGATCTCCTACCAAACACCTGGAGCCCGTTGCGCGAGAAGTACCCAGATGCGAACGTTGAGGTAACGGTCGAAGAAATTTTGAAATACATGGTGAGCTATAGCGATAACAACGCTTGTGATATCCTCCTCAGGCTTGTTGGCGGCCCGAAAAGGGTAAACCAATACGTTCATAAGCTTGGCGTGAATGAAATACAGATCAAATTCAACGAAGAAGAAATGCATGCCGCCTGGGGCAATCAGTTTGACAACTGGAGCAAAACCAGATCGATGCTTAAACTTCTCGAGCTCTTTTATGACAAGAAGCTGCTTTCCCAGAATTCACACGATCTGCTGTGGAAGATGATGGCTGAAACGACAACAGGTCCTAATCGAATCAAAGGACTTCTTCCCAAAGACACTGAAGTATTACACCGGACAGGAACGGGAGGCACAAACGAGCAGGGTGTAAATGGGGCGGTGAACGATATTGGAATCGTGCAATTGCCGAATGGGAAATATTTTGCCATCGTTATTTACCTCGGACGCGTGAAGGGTCAGCTACCCGATCTTGAAAGAAAAATAGCGGAGATCTCGCTTGCCGCTTTCAACTCTGCATGGTTGAATTAAAAAAGGACTGCTTGCCGGCAGTCCTTTTTTAACTAAATTCTTGGTTGTTATTGCTTGATGATCCTCAGAATGGTGGTTTCACCGTCAGCAAGGATCAAGAGCGTGTACACGCCATTACGTCTGCCAACGAGACTGTCTTTGATCTTACCGTTAATATCATCAAGTCCTCCTTTCTTACTGAAAATTTTTCTACCGCTAGGATCCGCAAGTTCAACGTATACCGTTTCATCGTCATCATAATCCTCAGCGTAGATCTTAAAGAAATTCTTTGTCGGGTTTGGATACACCGAGAATACAGGGTGCTTCTTGGTGTTCTCGATACCCACGATGGTAAAGCTTCGTTGTGATCGGGTTAATCCAGCAGAAGTCCCCGTTATCTGAAAGTAAAGAAGCTCGAGTTTTTCAGTTGGCTTGTCGTTAAGCGCATCAATGGTAATGGAGACGTCAGCGCTACCTGCAGGCACCGGTAGTGTGATTTGGCGATCAACAGCTTCGGGCGTTGTCGTATAGTCTTTTCCATACTCGGCTTTTTTGCTCTCGGTGATTCGAATGGTTACCTGCTGATCCGTAGCAACCGGATTCGACAATTTCAGTATAATCGATTCCGAAGCTCCTTCTCTCACCTTCGTGTAGAGATCCTTAAATCCGATCGTTGGGATGTCGTTATCATTGATCGTAAGCGTATAGCTTCCGTTAGAGACGTCTATTCCGGCTGCAGGCGCAATTGTAAAGACCGCATTCTCCGCATCCTCATCAGCCTGATCATTCACGAGTGTGATCGTAAACGAAGCGGAAGTTTGCCCTGCCGCCAGTGGCACCGTTATTACATTGCTGATTGCCGGAATTGAAGTAGTAAAGTCTTGTCCTGTTACAGCACTTCCAGAAAGATTGATAGTTAACGATGTGGGTTGTTTTGGACCCTTCGTCAATGAAAGCTCAACAAGAACAGGTGCTGCATCTTCACCAACGGCTGAGCTATTGTTTACGAAGCTCACGACCGGAGCAGTAAATTGAAACCTCGAAATTACGGGAAGGTGATCCGATGTTGTGTTTGCATAATTTTCGACCGTGCGGAAGGGTGCAATGATGGTGGCCGATCCTTCCAGGTACGCTTCATCCAACTCTGTGGTAATGATCTGGTGATCGATCACATCCTGGAATGACACCGTTGAACGAGCTCCTGCTTCACTCAACGGCTTGGTGATCGCATGGTAGTTAGCATCATTCACAATGCTTGCATAAGAGGTTGGTGAACCTGAAACAATAGACTGATCAAGATCGTCATTCAAGTCACCGAGAATAATCACCTGTTTGTCACCGAAGTGTGCATCGAGCGTATCTTTCAAAACAGCTGCATCATAGACTCTTCGATTAAAGTCCCCAGCTGTCGCACCTGACTTCGCATGGAGGACAACAAACGAAACCTGCTCTGTCACACCCTGAATAGTTGCGGTGGCATTGACGAGCAACGGCAACCTTCCGCTTGAATAAAAACTGGACGGATCTCCTGTCGGGTAACCCGGAAGAACTGCAGGATTACCTGTTCGTGCTTGGTCATAAAGTGCTTCAAACATTGGGCGCGCATTTTCTATGGTAACCGTAGATGTGTTATAAATGAAGCAAACCATCTGTGGCGGAAATTCGGTGCTTGGTCCTTCGAACGAGTAGGAATAGCGTTGTGAGCAGAGGTAACTGTAGTCGCCAAGCTCTGCTACGAGCGTTCCAAGGTACGCTTCATCCGATACTTCCTGTACAGCAATAACGTCTGCGTTGAGAGATTGCAGTACCTGTTTAATGTTCTGAAGTTGCAATTCCTCATCTGCCGGGCCAAACTCCTCCCCGGCATAATCTTCACTGCGCGCGCCAAAAAATTCAAAGTTCCAATTCACAACATCGAGCGTAAGCGCCTTTGAAATCCCATCCGTTGGAGTAGTCGGCTCGGTTGCGGCAGGAATATCAGGCTGAAAACGGGGAAGGAGTTGTGCGTTCGCACGGAACCTTCCTACAACGCCAGTCACGTCAAACGTTCCTTGTGGTTTTGCCAGTCCCGGAATATCCGTGTCACCGTCAATCCGAAGATCGCCCTGACCACTGCCATCAGCGATTCGTTCCGTGCTTTGCGGATAGAATACAAAACTCTTATTCACCAGCTCAACACCTGCAATTTTGACGAGCAACCCTTCATTGGCTGCCATTTCAGAAACTACAATCACTTTTGGCTCAGGAATTCTGGATGGGGCGGCTACCTCAGTGAAAAAAATACCCGTACCGCTTATTTGTATCTGATCATTGAAAAATCCGATAGGTCCGGTTACAATAACCGAGTCACCGATCTGAACGGAAGAAGCTAGCGCGGCATTGAAAACGGGTATACCTCCCGTTTCATCTTGCATAAATGCCGGGTTTCCATGCTCATTTGCAACGGTAATTCTACCCGCAACAGTAACTTTCGTCCCGCTTGACTTTTGTCTTGCCTCCGCAATCGGAATTATATTTTCAGATTGAATAAATCCGAAACCCGTTGCGGCAAGTGTGGCGGAATAGGTTCCTGCTGCATGTGTGATTGAGGCGGATGCTGCACCATTGGCAACAGGTGCAAAACGAACCCATACATTTCCTCCTGCGGAAGGGATTGATGCTGACGAACCAAACACCACGTTATCCGCACTTATGGTAAAAAGACCATTATCAGACGTAATTACAATTTCGGGTCCGATGTTGGAAGCAACCACTTCGTAGCTCAACGTTTGTTGGGTCCCCGCATCAACATCACCAAAGGCGAGCGCTGCAGGTGAGAACGTGATGGAAGGTTCAAGCGTAGTACCCATGGCGGTGAGGGAAAAATCATCAATAGCAAGTCCATCATCAGAACTTGATACGTCAAGATCGCTCCAGCGAATGTAGAAGGTCTGACCACTCGGGATAGCTAACCCAGGAATTTCGAATACGATATTGGTATTTGTGGTATTGCCATTGACCGCACCTACTGAACCCGTATTTAACAATGAGGTGAAGTCCAGTTCATTAATATCTGTCCAAGTACCATTGGTCAACGATGTTGCATCAAAGCTGATTTGAAAATCAAGACGGTCGAATACACCAGCTGCCCTGGAAGCGCCAAGCCTCCACTGCTCTGCACGATAAGAAATTTGCACGGAAGTGATTGTGCTTCCACTGGTGTTCGTAAATGCTGCACCAATAGTAGGAATAAGCGAACCCGAACGTAACGTTCCCAAAGCACGTTCGGTAGAAGATACTGAGCCAAAACTGTACGTATCGCCTGCAGTTCCACTGCCCGTCCCGATAACGTAGAAAGTGTTTGCGTTTGAACCGCTTTCGAAAAATAACCACCCCGGAGGCAACGTAGTAGACGGTGCACTATTAGCAAGCGTATTAAAATCCTGCTGATAAGGAGAATTTAATGTACTGATGGGAATTGGCTGGGATACTGCTCGTCCAAGACAGAGTACTCCCAATGTGATAATCAGGTAGAGTTGTTTCATTTTGCTTTGGTGAATGAATAGGCAATGTAAGATACGTTTTGCTATCCAATATTTCCACGAAATTATTTCTCCGTGGCCAAAATATGATGAACGGAGAAGGGGCGGTTCCTGCCCGGAAACGCAGTATGATGTCGCAAGTCACCTGCGGATCAGTTATTCCTCCAAAACAAATAGTCTCACATCGGGAACATAGAGATTGAAGAACCCACGTCCACCCATCACATTTGATGGATAGTTGACAGGCTCTCCCAAAAACTCAACAAAACTGAACCGATTATCAAGTCGAAGCTGGATAAAGTTGAAATATTCATCACTGATATTCGAAAGTGAAACTGCGATAGTGTCACCTGCATCATAGTTTCTGGGAAAGACCCGGAATGTTTTCTGATATCTGCCTCCGTTGAAGCTTTTGTCATCTATGAGCTCAGTAAATGCGCGGGGGTTAATGAGGTTCTTAACAAAATCTTCGCGTTCTACTTCCTGCACATTTATCATGTAGTAATTTTCATTCAAAGGATCTTCAATGGTATAACTCACCTCGGCAAGCGTGTCATTGTATTGATTGTAGTAAAGCTTGGCGTCAACGAAATCGAACGGGACTTGCGAAAGAACCGTAGTTGTAGCCTCAACTTTTCCAAGAGAAGCACTATTCACGATGAGCGTGTACTGCTCACCTTCGTTAAACGGGATAGCAATCCCTCCATACAAACCGTTGCCGAGCGAATCAAGGGTGTACTCTCCCTGCGCACCTTTGATTACTACCACGGCATCACGAACAGCAATTTGTGCGAGAAGCGCTTCCGGATCGCTGTCATTGCTCGCATCCAACGCTCCGATCGTCTTCGTCAGCAGTACCACGAGCCCTTCATCAGGAATGATTTGGGAAGAAACAACGATCTCAGGCTTTACTGCTGGGATATTCGTTACCTCAAGCGGATCCGGGAGACAAGAGATGAGAAACAGCGCTCCGGTAATTATTGCCAATAACGTCCTTATAATTCTCATCTTTCAAAACTTAAAGCCATAGCTTATAAACGGTAACAGTCCAAACAGTCCTGGCTGAAGGTAGTTGAGTGAGCCATCTGTTTCGTCTTGCTCTATAATTATACCTACTGGACTTGCGCGGTTATATGCATTATACACGCCTGCAAACCAATGCCATTGAAATTTCTTATTTGGCTTACTAAAGAATTTGATCCCAAGGTCAAGTCGATGTGAGTCCGCGAGCTTTACTGCATTCAATTCCGAATAAACAGGAATCAAATCAAATCCTGTCAACGTAGGGGCCAACAGGGTATACTGACCGATTACCGGTGTGAACCTGGCACCTGAAATAAATTCCCAGACCGCGGACGCAGCCCATCGCTTGCCCAGCGTATACTGCATAACAATTGCTCCATTGTGCCTGCGATCATATCGGGCGCGGAACCACTCGCCCCTGTTCAATTCATCGAACTGCCTCCACGACCATGACAAGGTGTAGCTTAGCCACCCCGTTAGTTTACCCTGGTCTTTTCGGATTAACCACTCCAGTCCGTAGGCCCGCCCTCGTCCCTGCACCAGCTTTGAAGCAAAGTCAGTATTGAAAAAAAGATTGGTCCCCTCTTCGAAGCCAATGAGGTTATGCATGGATTTATAGTAGGCCTCGAGACTGAAATACAATTTTTCCTTTGGAATAAATCGTTGCCACGCAGCCGAAAATTGATGGGATGTTTGTGGGCGAATACTGTCCGTAATCGTATACCAGATGTCAGTTGGTGCTGACACTGCAGAGTTTGAGATGCGGTGCATGTATTGGACCATCCTGGAATAATTAAACTTCACGGCCTGATTTTCCGACAGCGCATAGCGGAATGACACACGCGGTTCTGGAAATATGTAGTTGCGCCTGTCTACAATACCCATTGATGTTCGAATGCCTGCGTTTACTCTCAGCTTTGGATTGATCGACCATTCACGCTGACCAAAAAATGCGATTTCATTCGCCAGTCTTCCAACAGACGCACTGCTCTCCAGTAGCTCGGCAATTGTTCCTTCAGAATTGATAATGCTTGGACTGATTGCATGTCGGGTCCACTCAAGGCCGTAGCTTACGCTTCCATTCTGAAGTGAGTCGTTTGAAACAGCGAGCTTTCCCCCATAGTCTTCAATGTCCGACAATGCAGCAAGTTTGTTTTCACCGAACGCGTTATTGATCCGGTAGTCGTATTTCGTGCGGAGCGCAACGGCATCGACTCGCCAGTCATTTATAAACCGATGTTGCCAGTTTACACTTTGAGATGAATTTCCCGACTGATACGATGTCAGGAAGCCATCGCCATCATTGTTTGCATCGCGGAAAATATCAAGAATATCTTCGCCACCGTAGTAACTGATTTGGACATCATCAACGGACGAAGGCTTTAGCAGAACTTTTGCATTGATGTCATAGAAAAAATACGGAAGCTCCTCGCCTATCGCGCGCACAACCTTGTCAATATAGGTTCGTCTGCCGGCAACCCAAATTGCAGCTTTATCCTGCTTAATAGGTTGGTTGATGAAAAGTCGGGATGAGATCAAGCCGATGTCACCGGAGACGTGCGTTCTATTGGGGACATCTTCAACAGTATGTACATTCAGTATGGAGGAGAGCCTGCCTCCAAACTCTGCCGGGAAACCTCCGTTAATCGCCTCTACATGATCGAGGACATCTGGATTGAAAACAGAAAGAAATCCAAAGAGATGACTGGTGTTGTAAATGGGTGCACCATCGAGCAAGACGAGGTTCTGATCAGCAGCGCCTCCACGCACAAACAGATCGGAACTGCCCTCAACCCCGCGAAGTGTTCCGGGCAACAGCTGCAACGTTTTGATAAGATCAGCCTCACCCATCAATGCTGGTATGGCATTCAAGTCTTTTTGCGTCAGCCGATTCAACCCCGATCGGGTTGACTGAACGAGGTCTCCATTCGAATACCGGTCACTCTCAACGGTAATTTCCTTCAGCTCATCCACACGCTGCACCAGAGCAACGGAAATTATCGTATCTGCCCTTAAATCAAACGTGAGTGTTGACATCTGAAAGCCCGTGTACGAAACCCGCATTTCTTTTCTTCCGCGGGAAAGCGTAGTAACAAAACGTCCATCATTGCCAGTACTCACAACAGCACTATCCGGCAGGATAATGACCGTAGCAAGAGGCAACGCGACCCCCGACTGGTCCTTCACCAAACCGCGTAGAAGCTGACCCTGCACAGTCTCCGAAAAAAGAAACATCGCCAGAGAGAATAGCAATATGTATTTAAACGGCCTCACCAGGATTCAAATGTGTATTTCAAACAAGTTCGGAAAGGAAATGGTTTTACCTACTGCCGATTCCGATAATTTGTGATTAATATTCAGTCAACGAGCAGGAATCGATTTGCTCCACATAAAAGTTATTGGAATCTGGTCGATAGTCGTTTATATTGGTCGTTCTTAACAAATTCTAAACGATCAAGCCATGAGACAATTGTTAGCCATCTTGTTTTTACTCTTTAGTGTTGCTCAAAGCAATGCCACTAGCTTTGCGGATTCCACGAAACTGGAAGGCCGTTGGGATCTTACCGTCATCGTTGACGGAAAGGAAAATCCATCGTGGCTTGAAGTGACGCACTCTGGCAACAAAACCCTTGTGGGACATTACGTGGCTATTGTCGGAAGTGCCAGACCAATAGCAAAAATTACCACTTCAGGAAACAAATTCAGTTTTACCATTCCACCTCAGTGGGAACAAGGTGAGAATGACCTGACCGTTGAAGGCACCTGGACGGGAAAACAGATAGCCGGTACCGTTGTGTATCCTGACGGCAAGAGCTATGCCTTCACCGGTGTGCGGGCGCCATCGCTTCGCAGAAAAGAAGGAACACCCGGAAAAGCGATTAACCTCATTCAGCAAAACGGCCTAAAAGGATGGCAAGCAATGGGACCAAACCAGTGGGTTGTAGAAAACGGAATTTTAAAAAGTCCCAAGTCTGGATCCAATCTTGTCACCACTGAAAAATTCAACGACTTTAAGCTTCATGTCGAGTTCCGCTACCCGAAAGGAAGTAATAGTGGTATCTACCTCCGCGGTCGTTATGAAGTACAAGTGATGGACAGCAAAGGCAACGAGCCGGTGCCCGGTGAGTTTGGAGGGGTGTATGGCTTTATTGCGCCTAGCGAACAGGTTGCGAAGGCCGCGGGTGAATGGCAAACGTATGATATTACACTGGTAGGCCGAATGATCACCGTGGTTGCCAATGGAAAAACAATCATTTCAAACCAGGAAATCCCGGGAATCACGGGTGGGGCAATTGACTCCAAAGAAGGTGAACCAGGACCATTGATGCTGCAGGGCGACCATGGACCGGTTGAGTATCGGAATATTGTGATTACACCGTTGAAATAAATGTGCTCAAGTGCCCATGTGCTTATGTGCTCATGACAAAAAATGCAGGCCGATTGAAAACTCGGCCTTCTTTTTTTTCCGATCCGCCCGAAATCCGGCCGGCAGGTATTTCTCGTATATCGATCATCGAACCAACTATGCCACTGAAGGAAAACATGAAGGCCCCCAGCTTCAATTTGAAGGATATCTACGGGCGCCAAATTGATCTTGAGAATTACAAAACAAAACGATTCCTGTTAGGATTTTTTCGACATGCGGGCTGCCCTTTTTGCAACCTGCGCGTTCATACGCTGCAGAAGCTTTACAATGAGCTTAAAACGAAAAATTTCGAGATGATTTTTTTCTTCGAGTCAAAGGAACAGGTCATTCTCCGAAGTACATTTCACCAGGAGGTGTCTCCCATTCCGATTATTTCAGACCCGGAAAAAAAATACTATGCCGTCTATGGACTCGAGCCGTCAACAACGAAGGCTGTTATTAGTCATGTAACTTCATTTGCGCAAACGGTTGTAAAAGCAAACGCAGCAAAAGTTCCGGTGCACATGATGGCGGATAACGAGTCGTTCAGCACCATGCCAGCCGAGTTCCTGATCGATACAGGCCTCGTCATACGCAAGGCACTTTATTCCGAACGATTGAACACGCGGATCGATGTTGATGACATCAGAACTTTTGCATTGACGGGCGCGATCAATAGCGAAAGTCGCTAGCGCACGCTCAATTCACCATTTGAATTTGTGGTCAGCACTTCACTGAAGTGATCGAAGACGGGGCGGATAACGTTAAATGTTTTGTCAATCTTTTTTAAGAAGTCCGTTGACAACACTTCAGCATCCGTAAAGGAACGCTCAAACCAGAATTGCTTGTAACGCAACAGATCAATGGCGGGATCATCTTTCGAGAAACCTCGTGGTGCCGTCTTCACCTGATCGCCTAGCATCTCGCCAAAAGTTGCGCTAACCTGTTTGGCATTGACTAGTTTCTTCCAGTATTCATAGTTTGATGAAATATCTTCCCTGATCCGCTGCAAATCCTCACCGTTAGGATAGACGAAGCCACACCCAACCCGACTTCCGCCTGGCTTTATCCAATAATAATATCCTCCGCGCAACATCGGCTTGCGTCTTCGCAGGTATCCGGCAAAGCGCGGATTATAAGGACTCTTCTCGGTTGAGAAGCGAACGTCATTGTAAATACGATAGAGGCTTTTCTTCGCTGACGGAGTTTCAATATCATCATGCCTGTTCATTCGCGCGATCAACGCATCGATAAAGCTTTCTACATTGAGCTTCGCTTTTTCATATTCCACTTTGTGATCTGCAAACCATTCCCGGTTGTTGTTCGAGGCGAGTTTCTTCAAAAAGAGAAGCGTTGATTTTTCGATGGTCATCCCGAAAGCTACAACATCCTTCTACTTTTTGCTAAATTGTGATATGATCCCTCTGCAAAATGATTTTCGAAAATGGATTGTTTATAATCCATCGCTTACAAGCGATAAAGCGTTGTACGAGCTTTATAGGTCGATCGATACCATCACCAACAATGGCAACGTTAGTTGTTCAAAACTTGATGAGACAGAAACATATCAGATCCAGGTAGATGGCAACGAAACGATTCTGCTTTTGACAGAAGAGAATCGCATGGCAATGCTCAACTATCTTAGGACACACTTTATTCTTGGTGAGCATCCGGAACAATGGATGGCGGCAAGTGAGAATACAGCGAAAGGTCGGGCAGAAACTGAAAGTGGAGACAAGCCTTACTTTCTTGACCCGCGGTACGCTGACTATATGCCACAGCCGGTCATTCAAAAACGCGAGTTTGTACGCGAAGAGCCATCGAAATGGTTTTACAATGCGGAGCCGCGTAAACACGTATTGGGATACGCACTTATTGGAATCACGCTTATCCAGCTTGTATTAATCCCATCCAACGTATTTCACATTGACACCATGGACGGTTTTGCGTACGTCTATGGGTTAGTATTTTTCGCATTGCATTATTATGCGGTAAGGAACTATCGTAATTATTTTCTTACCGGAGGTTTGCGATACAAAACGGTTTGGTCTATAACGTTCTGGTTGTACACGATAATGTACGGCATTACGGGACTGGAAGTAAGCGTTATCGACCTCATAACAGGCGACCACGGCTTCGGATACCTGGTAGGCATGCCGTTATTGTTTATCGTGATAGGACTTTTTGTAGGCTGGTTTTTTTCATTTTTTATTTACTATATGAATGGCGGGAAAGTTGTGACCGATCCCGCCACTATTAAGCCTGCACGAAATTAATCGCGGTGAGGCAACTGTTAAACGTTTTCAGTTTTTGAGTGGCGTGCAAGATTGATTCGCTTAATCCACCGGGAGGTCAACCAGAATCCTGCTCCCATGATTAAAATGAAAGGCCAGGCCTTAACGATTCCCACGAGAAATACAAGCAAGCCATTCCACCCTGTGACAAACGATGACATCATTTGCGTGCCAAAACCGAAGTCACTCGCAACGACCTGGTGGTAAGTAAGCGTCAGCGTACTATAACCCACCTGATTGGTCAGGAAATTCAACCGACCCTCCATCGACTCGATTTCTGTCCGAACATTTGCGATCTGCTCTTCAATTGACAGCATATCGTCTACTTTAATCGCCTTCGCCAGTAACTGGTGATATCGGATCTCTAATTCCTTCTTCGTTTTCAGTCGTGCGCCAATGTCAATGAATTCTTCGGTAACGTCCTGAGTAGTAATATTGCGGTATTCAACATGCTCACCGAGGCTTTCGATTACCTTGGTGAAAGCATCAAACCGGCCCGCGGGTATTCGGATCACTTGCTCATACTGTATACGTTTGTCGAAACTTTGCTGTTCATCGGAAGAAACGTATGCACTGAATTCCTTGCAAACATTTTCGATTTCCTTCCGCGTCTTTGAGATATCACTTGTAGAAAAGGTGATCGTCCCGTTCTTGATCAATTTTCTTTCCACAACATCAGCGCGCTTTACTTTCACTCGCTCAGGTAGCAGTACCGGTGCTCGCAGCGCCACGGACTCACCCGGTGGCTCACCACCTTCAAAATTAGCAGGAGGTCTATTGCATGCCATTATCGCCACCGCCATTCCGAATGCGAACATTAATTTTTTCATAGAGCAATTGGTTTCCAAAAGGATGCAGGTAACAAATTATTCCATAAGATGCGATGACATTTTTTTGCTACTGACACAACGTTGTCACTGTGCGTCATTTGATTTGTTGAAAAAAAGATGAAGCCACTTTACATTACGCTGCTTGTAATTGTTTCTCTCGCGTGTTCCAAAAAACAAGATAATTCCATGAGTCCGAATGATTTACCAGTTGCCCTGCCTGCGGATACCGCGCACCTTCAAGCCGTTCGTAGCACCAGCCAATCCATGTACACGGTGTTTGTGACAAAAAGGCTTGCTGCAACAAAGGACTTCTATACCCAGTGGTTTGGTTTTCAACCTGTGTTTGAGTCCACCTGGTTTGTTGTTCTTCAGATGCCCGGCAACGCGAATAATCTCATTGCTTTCATTGACGAAGTCCATCCGTCAACACCTCCCTCGCCACGAGCGTTTTCAGGTGAAGGAGCATTCCTGACCATTGATGTGGCCGATGCAGACATGTTGTTCAAAACATTTGAGGAAGCGAAAGCTCCGTTTGCGTACCGCCTCAAAACTGAGGCATGGGGACAAAAGCGATTTGCTCTCCTCGATCCGAACGGCATCTGGGTCGATGTAGTACAACAAATTGAGCCGGAGCAAGGCTGGTGGGATAAATATTTGAAATGAAATTCGCACCTAAATCCGGCATCGAGGAATTCATGTGAGCTTGTGCGGGTCACATCGAATCCGTAAGTTCAATCCTTATAACATCCTTTTCCGAATGTTTATCATCGACCTTCACTACATCGTTCCGCTGGAGAAACTGGACGCACACATGACCGCGCATGTCAGGTTTCTTAAAAAATATTACGACAAAAATATTTTCCTGGCCTCAGGCCGGAAGGTTCCTCGAACAGGCGGAATCATTTTAGCGTTGGCGAATTCAAAAGAGGAAATTGAAAAGATTATCGAGGAGGATCCATTCTACACGCACAAGCTTGCAGAGTTTAAGGTCACTGAGTTCCTGACCTCGCAATCCCACCCTGATATGAAAAAAATATTGGAGAAGTGACAGCCTAATGGAAGTCGTTTTCATCTTCGATGTCAAAAGAAGGTTTATTGCGCTCGTTCAGTTCTTTAAAAAGCCGATCGAACAGTCCATCCTCCCGCGTGTATCCAATAAACTTGATCAGGTCTTTGCTGGACGTTTTGTTCGTCACAGGGGGAGTTACCCAGGTTACGTTCATACCCGCGCGCTGCATAGCGATCACCCGATTGATAAAACCGTTGTCATTCGGTGATTGTCCGCACACTTCAAATGTTTTCTTGGTGTCATCCTTAATCACGTGCCAGCTCTTGCAATACATAAGTCGTTTGTTCAGCCGCAAAAATACTGAACGCAGACCATACCCGCGAATATGTAATCATTAATCTCTAGCCATCGTGCCTCAACGCATTGACGGGGTTCGTCCAGGATGCTTTCAGCGATTCATAACCAACCGTAAGCAACGTAATCATCGAAATAGCAAGCACAGCGCCTCCAAAGACAAATACCGAAAGGCTGGTTTTATAGACGAAAGTCTCGAGCCATTGATAGGAGAAATAGTATGCAATTGGGATCGCAGCGACACACGCGATGAGAAGTAATTTGCCAAATACCTTTAACAGCAGCATAAGTATTTCGCCATTGCTCGCACCCATCGTCTTCCGGATTCCAATCTCTTTGGTTCGCTGCTCTGACATGAATGCAGCAAGTCCATACAAACCAACGCAGGCAATCAGAATTGCAAGGGCCGAAAATTTTTCAGTGAGCTCTGCAACCTGTGTCTCGTTCTCATACATTCTGCCGAACTCTTCATCGATAAACCAATAGTCAAAGCCGAAGTCCGGGAAGATCTGCTTCCAGTTTTTCTCGAGGTTCGCAATCTTCTCTCCCATTTTACCAGCCGGAAGACGCACGTGGATAATCCGGTCAAAGGTGTGTGGTTTTGGAGCGATGGCAAGTGGATCGATCTTCCGCAGCATCGAGCGATAGGGAAAATCCTCCACTACACCAATCACTTGTCCAGTCACCGGAGCACGCGTGGTATCCGGTGGAGCATATCCCATTATAAAATCTGGACGTACTACTGTTTTTCCCACCGCCTCCTCTGGGGTCAGTTTCAAACTTCTCACTGCCGACTCATTTAAAAGAATGGCGGTGGAGTCTGCAATATTCTTTGGATCAAAATCACGACCCGCAATAATTTTGATACCGAACGTTTTGGGAAAGTCGTAATCCCCGTTCAATTGAAACCATTCATGTTTTTCTTCAGAGAGATCGGGAAACTGCATCTGCATATTGATCGGTCCGAAAAAATCCAGTCGAGGCAAATGATTGGCGAGCGTCACATACTCAATTTCCGGATCCTGAAGCGTGAGTTGTTTGAACGCAAGATATCGACTGTCATTCGCAAAATTCGTAAATCCACCATAGCGAATTGACACGATCTGCTTGCCGGCCTCATTCAATTTGGAATTCCTCATCAGGTTCATTTGCCGCACAACGATAACGGTACCTGCCAAGAGCGTAACCGCTACAAAAAATTGAAGCGTTGTAAGAAACTGGCGAAACAGATTTGAACCCTTGCGGAATGCAAACTTACCCTTCAGCACATTCGCGGGTTCGAACGAAGAGATGAACAGCGCAGGATAACTTCCTGCGAGAATCGTAACAAAAACGACAACGGCAGCCACAATCATCAGCACATTCGGATTAATGAGGTACTTCGCAGAAAAGGTCTTCCCTGTCAAATCATTAAACTGCGGAATAAAAATAAGGATGAGTAAAAGTGATATTATCGCGGCCACGACCACCAACACAAATGATTCGATCATAAACTGGCTGAAGAGCTGGAATCGAATTCCACCAAACGTCTTGCGCAAGCCGATCTCACGAGCTCGTCCTGCAGAGCGAGCGGTAGACAAGTTGATGTAGTTAATACAAGCCACTACGAGAATCAACACGGCCAGTGTGATGAACACATATACGTATTTTTTATCAGCTGATTTGTGATTGATGGCCCAGTCAATTTCTTTGTCAAAATGCACATTCGAGATCTTTTGCACCAGCGGCTTCAGTTTGAAATTAAGGTTGTAGCGCGCGATGATCGCATTCGCCCGTTTCTGCAGATCTTCCTGGATGGCCGGCAGACGAGACTCATCATTACACACGAAAAGCGATTGCGTGAAAAAGTTATTATCGCTATCGCCCATCGAGTTGACGAGTAACGTTTCCAGATCCGTAATGAATGGCTTCAGCGACAAAATATTGAAGATGTACTTTGGCCGAATGTGGGAGTTGGCAGGGATATCCTCATATACGCCTGTAACCATCATCTCCACTTTTTGATTGTTTGTCATGAACGTATGCGAAATGCTCACGGACTTGTTGATGGGATCTTCATCACCAAATAACTCGCGCGCAGCGGACTCGCTCACGATCATGCTATTGATCTCCTTTAAGGGATCGGCACTTCCCTTCGCCATCGGAATATGAATCAATTTACCAATATTGGACTCCGCCCACATGATGTCCTCAGTGAGTACAATGCGGTCATTTGCATTATTGTAGATGGATGTCGGCATTCCCGCAGCTGTGTAGCTGGAGATTTCACCAATACCGCTATAATTTTCTTTAATGTAGTTATCCCACCCGGCAGGAACAGCGGGATAGGACTCCGCGTCACCATTAGGAAACTCAGCGCGATATCCCATCCGGTACGTGGTGTTGTGCTGAGGATGGACCTGATCGAACGTGAGTTCATCGTACACATAAAGCAGGATGAACATGGATGAGGCAAGGCCTATTGCCAGCCCAAGGGTATTTACAATCGTGTAACCGCGTTGTTTTTTCAGGTTGCGGAAGGCAAGCAGAAAATAGTTGAGTAGCATGGGTCGAGGGGTTTTAAGAACTTCCCTTGTGGAAGTACGAAAGAAAGAACGACTTGAGGTATATGCTTAGTATAGGTTTTACAACTTGTTTCAAACTTGTTACAATTTGTTACAGGTTTGCATCCTCTTCTGACGTCATCTGCGGGGGCAAGTTTTGCCGATGCTGAAAACAGGTGGCACGTTTTTGTTACGCCTGCTTGAAAAGTAGTTGTATGAAAACGTTTCTCAAGATCCTTCTTATCGCGATGATTTTCATTGCGGGAACCACCACGGATGCATCTGCCCAGCGAAAACGTGCAGACAAGACGTCCTCTGCGAAAGCTTATTATGGGCAGACTCCGGCAAAGCCTCAATCGATTAATCGCAGCAAGCAACGCAAAGCCACAAAAGTAAAAAGCGCCCGCAGTCAGTCTGCGAAGCGCATTAAGGCCCAGGCGTGGAACCGAAAAAAGTACTCGTAGGATACTTACTCAAGAATTTGATAGAGACAAATTCGTAGCCACCAAAAGGGTGAAAATTCCAATGATCAATGATCAAAATTCAAACATGGAAACGATTATCTGGTAAGTTTTTATAACCAATAATCAAATACCAAATCGAGTTGCGTACTGCAACGCATTGCTTCATCCCGAAGGTCAAGGTCTGCATTTCAGGTTCAGGCTTTGAGATTTGATACTTGATCATTGATCATTTTAACGCGGTAGCCGAAGCGGTATTTTTTGGCTGGTACGTGACTGTGGCTGTGCTCTTCACTGGCTCCAGGCTGTTAAAGTATCGATACAATGCTTTCAGATCGCGCTCACTAATATTTTCATAGCCTTCCCAAGGCATTGGACTTCCCTCCAGGACACGGCCAGTGCGAAAACGCTGAATGAAGACGTCTTCGCTCCAGTGTGCAATTCTGCCAGTGGTATCGTGTGGTGTTAAATTTGGCGATGTGTATTTTCCGTCCGGCAAATCCCACTCAAATCCGCCTGCGAACGGCTCGCCAACGAACCTGCCAATTTTATCACGTTTCGTGTGACAGCTGTTGCATTGACCTACGGTATACGCGAAGTACTTTCCATATTCAGCGGTGGTATCCGGTGTTATTTTACTTGGCTGCGCTTCGCGGTGTGGTTTCACCAGAAATCGCACGATGAGCTTCCCGAGAATATTCAAGTCGTGATCGGGAACGTGATTTGTGACGGGAGCGGTTGTTCTGAGGTAAGAAATAATGGCAGTGATATCTTCATCACTCATATTGTTGTACGACATAAACCCCGCCATAGCGAAATCATCGTGGTTGACGTTGTAGCGAATGGCGCGCGCTAATTGTTCATCAGAAAAATTCCCAATACCGGTCTCCTTATCCATCGTAATGTTAGGAATGTTAAAGCTCCCGAAAGGAGTTTCATACACGTTTCCTCCCATCAACGGCTCTTTCAACTTTAAAGCACGCAGTGAATCATTGGTATGGCAGGCATAACAATGCGAAGCTCCCAAGACAAGATATTTTCCATGCGCAACGATGGTCGAATCCGTTGAGGCTTTGATACCGGTGACGGGCACTTCAAATTTTTGTTTAAACGTGAATTGCACATAAACCAGGAACACGAGGACGATTCCGAGGATGACTCCTACTACTTTGAGCGTTTTTTTCATTTGTTTTAAAACTAATGCCCAAAATTGGCCGTATTAATACTCTCGAAATCAGGTAGAATACGACAAACTTGACCCCATTACGCCAAAATGTATAGCCAGATCTCAATCCTACGTCATCATATTTATAAGGCGACTGAGTTTGGAGCGGATTTCCGCGAGTTGTGCAAGCGCCTCAACCTCACTCCGGAAATGTTATCGGATGGCGAAGGTCACTTGCCTTTTCACCCCGGAGAGGAACACGACTTTTGGAGTCAGGCTTTACTTCTTACCGGAGATCCCTGCCTCGGATTGCACATGGGTGCGAAGCCGGACAAATTTAACGCCTTCGGAATGTTAGGAATGCTTGCCGGCAGTTGTCGCACCGTAGGCGAAGCATTCGATGCCGTATCCAAATACAACGATACCCTTACTGGCGTCTTCCGGTATCGCCTTGACGTGCAAGGCAAGGATGCAATTTTTGAAATGACACCGCATGCCTTGTGGGAGGAATCAAATCTTGAAAGTGCACGACAGGCTGTTGATATGAGTATTGCAGGATGGCTGACCAGCTTGCACGAGGTCAGTGTTCGAAAGGTTTATCCGCGACAAACCGAATTAAAATACTCCAGGAGATTCGAAGAGGAATATCAAAAAGTTGTTCATGGCCCTGTGCTTTTTAACAGGCCGATGAATTGTTTTGTATTTCAAAAAAGCGATCTGAATGTTCCGCTCCTGAATTACGATCAGGGCCTCCTTCTTGCATTCGAAGCATTGCTTCGCGACAAACAAAAACAACTTGATTCACGAAAGACGGTAACAAGCAGAATACGGCACCTTCTCCTTTCAACCTTTCATGGACAAATCACGCATATCGACATCGTTGCATCTTCGTTGTTCATGACGACACGCACCCTGCAGCGAAAGCTGTCGGAAGAAAATACTACCTATCGCGCCATCTGCAACGACCTCCGCAAAGAACTTGCAGCGGGACTGATCAAGATTGGCAAAACAAACAAATCTCAACTGGCAACGTTGCTGGGCTATTCCGATTCCAGCACTTTTAATAAGGCTTTCCGCAACTGGCAAAAAGCGTAAGGCAGCGACTACCTTCAACAATCACTTTAAGTAACGAGTCCTTATAGTCATGCAGACAGACCAGGACATATTTTCCCAGCATTTCCACTGAAATTTTCCATTTCGCCAAGCGGCCGTATATCGAGTTAAAGTGAATGTCAAATGATTGGGTTCACGGATAAATTTACTGTACCAACAACCCACATATGAAAGCAGGAATTCTTCTTAGTCTTTCCCTATCCCCATTATTGCTTCTCGCCCAACCTTCGCCCGAGGCTATCAAGTTTCATGGCAAGATCGCAGACGCAAAAACTCACCAGCCCGTGGATGCCGAACTGGATGTGTATTTTGATAACGACTTCGTGCTCGATGATGTTCAGCTCACGCATGATGGCAACTTCTCTGAGAATCTTACCAAGAGAGGTTGGTATATAATCGAGATTAAAGCGCAAGGATATCTTCATCATCATGATACGCTCTGGGTCACCGATGAACACCGTAAGCATATCGAACGCGATTACTTGTTAACACCAATCGAGGTCGGGTTGACCGTGGAACTGAAAAATATCTATTTCCACTTCGGCACCACCACGCTGAAACCCGACTCGTACACATCACTTGATATGATCGTAAACTTCTTCAAGGCGAACCCCGGAATTACATTTGAAATTGCCGGCCACACAGACGATGAGGGGGCCGAAGACTACAATCTGATGTTGTCACAAGGCCGAGCGCAGTCCATTGTTGATTACCTTGTCAAGCAGGGAATCGATTCATCACGGCTCATCGCTCGCGGATACGGTGAAACAAAACCAATTGACACAGGCATTACAAAAGCAGCCAAGGCAAAGAACAGGCGCGTGGAATTCCGGGTTGTTGATATTGCATCGCGTTAACAGCGGTTGTTATTCCGAGTTGCGCAAGGTTTCGCCTGGCCGATGTAGTGCAGCCCTGACCGACTGAAAGGACACAGTAATCAAGACAAACGCTGTCATGAGCGCAGCTACACTCAGAAAGAGCGTTGCTGAAACCGAGATGCGAAATGGGTAGCTCTCGAGAAATTTCTCTGCGAGCAGATAAGCGATTGGAAAAGCAACGACAAACGAAATAAAAACAGGACGAAGGAAGTCGCGCCACAACAACATTACTATCTGCGCAACCGTTGCACCCAATACTTTGCGTACACCAATCTCCTTTTTCCTTCGTTGGGTAGTGAACATTGTGAGCCCTAGGAGGCCTAACGCAGCGATGCTGATCGCGATAACCGTTGACCACTTGGATAGATTGCCAAGCAAACGCTCTCTGAAAAATTGGTTTTGATAGTCACCATCGAGAAAAGTGTAGTCGAGTGCGACACCCGGTTGAAATTTTGAGAATACGGATTTGATATGTGCCAGTGCCTCATCCAACCGCCCATCCTGGTACCGGATGAACAGGTTACTCATGTATGCAGTCGATGTCATCTGGAAGATCACAGGATCCATAGGCGCATGAATATCTTCGTTCTGAAAATCGCGAATTACGCCAATGATGGTTCCTTCCTTTTTTCCGAACATCGAATACGTTACCGCTTGACCAATCGGATCCTTAAAGCCCATTTTTCGCGCAGCACTTTCAGTGATGATGAATGCAGACGAGTCTGATGCAAACGCTGGTGAAAAGTTTCGGCCCGCAATGAATTCAAACTTTAGTGTTTGCAGCATGTCGTGGTCGGCCGACACTCCGTTTAAGAGCATAGGTTCCGGATCGTTCTTTCCTTGCCATGTAACTTCAGCGTTCCCATTAATTTCCATCGGACTGCCCCCGCCATAGCCAGCTGCAACAACTGAAGCATGCTGAACGATTTCAGACTTGAACGCTGGCAACGGCAAATTTGGATCCTGCCTGACCCATACATTGATCACATTATTTTTATCAAAGCCAAGGTCTTTCTTCAACAGAAATTCCGTTTGCCGCTGCATCACCAGTGCACAAAAAATCAAGATAACAGACAATGCAAACTGAAATACAACAAGTGCTTTGCGAAGGCCCGCTCCGGTTAGTGAAGTGCTCACATTTCCCTTCAAGGTTACCACGGGCTTAATTCGTGCCAGCAAGAATGCGGGATAACTTCCAGCGATGAAGGCAGTAAGAAAACTCACGCCTGCTACTGTCATCAGCACGGTTGGATCGAAAAGAGAAAAACCGAGTTGCACGCCCGTGAGTTGTTCAAACAACGGCTTCGTTAAATAAACACCTATCAGCGAAAGGAGTCCGGCAAGCATCGTGATAAGGAAACTTTCCAGAAAAAAATGAAATACCATACTGCGTTGTGTCGCGCCCGTCATCTTACGGACTCCGACCTCCTTCGCGCGCTGTGCCGCAGTTGCTGTAGCCATATTCATGTAATTGACACACGCCATCAACAAAATAAAAAATGCCGTGGCCATGAAAATCACCAAGTACACAATTCGGCCACCGGATTGTTTGCCATTTTCAAAATTCCAATAGAGACGCCAGTCCGTCAGTGGAAACAATAGCGTGTGCGTCTTGTCGTTTCCCATAAAGGTGTGCACGGCTGCATCTATCTTTTTTTCGACAACTTCTTTCGAATGAGTGTCTTGCAGCTTAATAATATGGTTGTTCCACTCATCCGCGTTTCGAACTTTGGCATTGTATGGAAGCACAAACGAGTAGTAATTTAACGTACTGTTCACGGGAAAATCACGATAAACAGCAGATACAGTGTAATCGCGATTGAGCGCAACGGTCACTGTTTTCCCAAGGGCATTTTCATCCGCAAATAGAACCCGTGAAAGACTTTCCGAGATAACAATGGAATGATTGTCAGGGAGAGGCTGCTGAACATTGCCGGCTACAATCTCGGGCTTGAAAACCCTAAAATATCCGGTATCAGCATAAACTCCATACCTGATCACCTCGGTCGTTGCAACTTTCAACTGCGCTCGCGTATTGTCAAACCTGGTCACTGCTTCAACTTCAGGAATACCCGTTGACAATTCTTCGAAAAGTGGTACCGGAGTCTCATCATAGGTATCGACTGATCCTTCTACCATCTCATTCATCAGCACAGTGTAAATGCGCGCGTTATCGGAATCATAGTGATCGTAGGTCAACTCATATTTCGCCCAGAGGAAGACAAGAATGGCGCTTGTCAACCCTACCGTTAAGCCGAAGGTTGTAATTAATGAGTAGGCCGGGTTTCTAAAAATCTTTCGAACCGTAACAGCAAGAATTGAACGAAGCATAAGGGCATGTTTTATGATGGGATCAATCAGATAAAGGTATAATGACACGATCAAACAATTGCGGCCGAAAAGGCCCTGTAAACCGAAAAGTGACAGGATTAATGCGATTGATTGCGGGCATTCGCTGCCCGTAACAGCTCGATAACGCTGCCTTTATCCTATATTTAGGGGATGAAACTAGTTTTCACGGTACCCACCATTATCACCTTTATGTTGTCATCAGTTCAATCACCAGCACAACTGCTAGGCAGGTATGCAAGCATCAACGGGCTAAAAATGTATTATGAGATTCATGGAGAAGGTTTTCCCCTTGTTTTGATTCACGGGGGCGGCTCAACCATAGGTACAACCTTTGGCCGAGTGCTACCCGCGCTCGCGAAAAGCAACAAAGTAATCGCGGTTGAGATGCAGGCTCATGGGCACACCGATGATATCGATCGACCGATGACGTTTGAACAAGATGCCGATGACATCGCTACACTATTGAAGAATTTGAAAATCGAAAAGGCTAACATTTTTGGTTTTAGTAACGGAGCAACAACCACATTACAACTTGCTATCCGGCATGCGCACCTTGTCAACCGGATTGTGGTCGCTTCCACGATGTATAAAAAGACAGGTGCTATACCTGGATTTTTTGATGCCATGAAGAATGCAAGTTTTGAGAGCATGCCCAACGAATACAAGCAGGCATTTCTTAAAATCAATCCGAATCAGACCGCGCTCTACCGCATGTATGAACGCGATGTGACACGAATGCAGAATTTTTCAGATATCAGTGAAAAGAGCATCATCAGTATTCAGGCACCCACACTTATTATTGCAGGAAACAAAGATGTACTCACACCCGAGCATGCCGTTGAGATGTACCGCAAGATCAAAAATGCACAACTCGTTATCCTGCCGGGCGGTCATGGCGACTACATGGGTGAAATAACAACACTAAAGGAAAACACATCAACGTTCCCTGTCGTACAGATCATCCGGGATTTTTTAACGGAGAACCGATGAGTTTCATGGACCAAATCGATCCCATTATCCATGCTCCGTCAAGCACATTATTCGTTACGTAAACTCTTTACCGGATTCATCAACGAAGCTTTAATTGCCTGGTAACTGACTGTAAGAAGCGTTATCACAAGCCCGCCAAGAATCGAAACCACAAACACCCACACGGATATACCAGTGCGATATTCATAATTATCAAGCCAGTCAGAAATCAGGTAGTAAGCGATTGGTGTTGCAATCAAACTTGAGATAAGAACAAGAATCACAAAATCCTGCGACAGCATCCGCCACAGATTCGACACAGACGCGCCCATCACTTTGCGAATACCAATTTCTTTTGTGCGTTGTTCTGCAACAAAGGAGGCCAGGGCGAATAGTCCGAGGCAGGAAATGAAAATGGCAAGGATGGCAAAAAACGTTGACAATGTGCCAAGACGTTTTTCATTTCCGAACTTGCGCGCATACTCTTCGTCAACAAACGTTGGTGCGAAAGGAGCTGCCGGGTTCAATCGCTTGAATACAGTTTCCACTTTGGCCAACGCATCCTTCACACTGGATTGTGGATTAAGCTTTAGTAAAAAAACATTCTGCTCTTCAAGCGATAAGTGCCACATGGAAGGACGAACGGGTGCATACGGAGATTGCACTAACAGATCTTCGACAACACCGATCACCGTAAACGGCTGTCCATTCCAGCGAATCACTTTTCCGACCGGATCTTTCAATCCGATAAACGCCACAGCAGATTCATTTAATATGAAAGTTGCTGTATCGGAAATAAATTCTTTAGAGAAATCGCGTCCCTCCTTGATCTTCCAGCCTATGGTTTTACCATAATCATAAGAGACAGCATTGTTCGGAAAATCTACCGCCTGATCTGGGTCCTTGCCTTCCCAATCAAATCCACCGTTTGTATTCCAAACCGAAGTTGTCGGGCTACCGGATTGACAAATTTCGACAATGGCCCCCGCAGTGATCAACTCGTTTCGAACGGCTTCAAAATGCTTGTGAATTTCATCCGACATACCGACCATCACAAGACCATCTTTACTATATCCAATCGGCCTGTTCTGCGCAAACTCAATTTGATTGTACACCACGATCGTTCCAATGATCAAGGTGGTCGAAATCGTGAATTGTACCACTACCAAAAT
>DASWTM010000205.1:0-13911 GCA_036402115.1 Chryseosolibacter sp. | reverse complement strand
CATCATGCCGAAAGTTTACGGTATTGGTGCTGCAGTCGTGATTATTGGTGCGTTGTTCAAGATTCTGCACATGCCAGGTGCGGATGAAATGTTGATGATTGGTCTTTCTGTTGAAGCTGGAATTTTCTTCTTGAGCGCATTTGAACCGCCTCACAACGAAGTAGATTGGTCAAAAGTATACCCTGAATTGGCAGACGAGTATGAAGGACCTGCTGCAGCTCCTCGTATTTCGAATAAGCCTCAAGCTTCGCTTACACAGCAACTTGATGTGTCTCTTGAAAAGGCAAAGATTGGTCCTGAACTTCTCGACAGCCTTGGAAAAGGATTGAACAACCTTGCTGAGTCTGCAAAGAAAATGAATACCCTTTCGGACGCTGCTGTTGCTACGAACGAGTATGCTAAGAATGTTCAGACTGCTTCTAAAGCATTGACTGAAATGAACAAGTCGTATGATGTAGCAATTAAAGCTGTTGGCTCAATGTCAGAAGCATCAAAGGATGCAGGTGAATACCACAGCCAGGTTCAAAAGGTAACGAAGAACCTTGCAGCGTTGAACTCTGTATATGAAATGGAATTGAAAGATGCTGATAGCCATGTGAAGAACATGAACAAGTTCTATGAGAGCTTGACTGGTGCTATGAATGGTCTTTCTAAGGTTGGTGAGAACACTACGAAGTTCACCTCTGAACTTGGTAAGCTTACTGACAATCTTACTGCGCTTAACAACGTCTATGGCAGCATGCTCACTGCTATGCGTGGTGGTGCAAAATAATTAAGTTGATTTTCTTAAAAACGAATATTCAAATATTAAACGAATATGGCAGGCGGTAAGGAAACACCCAGGCAGAAGATGATCGGTATGATGTACTTGGTACTCACCGCGCTTCTGGCCTTGCAGGTAAGTAACGCAGTACTCGAAAAGTTTGCGATTATTTACGAAACGTTGGAGGAGCTTGCTGGCGAAACCCAGAAGAAGAATGGTGAAGCGCTTCAGGCGATCATCAAGGAAGCTGGAAAAAGCCAGCGAGGTGAAGTAATTCGCGCGCGCGAGAATGCTGAAAAAGTGCGCCAGCTTACTACGGCAACGATGGCAAACATCAATGCCCTCAAAGTTAAAATGAAGGACCTTTCCGGTACTCAGGAAATTGATGAGAAGCTCATTAACGACCACAGTTCAAAAGTGGCAACGATGATGATGTCTCAACCTGATGGAAAGGCATTTGAAAAAACGCTTAACGATTACGTTGCGCAGTTAAGACAGCTTACTGGAATGAGCGCGAAAGAATTGCCAAATCTTGCAAAAGCACCTAAGGATATCCCCGTGTTTGCAAAGGATGAGGATCACGCTAGTAAGGATTTCTTGACTTTCACATTTGAAAATACACCGGTAATTGCTGCGCTTGCTTCCGTTACACAAATCCAGACGGAGATACTCGATTACGAATCGAAGGCTCTTGCCAAGTTGTTGGCAGATGCTGGTGTAGGTAAAGTAAGCTTTGATAACATCGTACCTATGGTGCGCGCGAAAGAATCAATCGTTGCTGCCGGTGCGACTTACGAGGCCGACCTCTTCATCTCTGCATCATCTTCAGCATTTGTACCTGAAATGTATAAGGACGGACAAAAACTTACTCTTTTTGATGACCCAACCGGAGTAAAAATGGGTAAGATTAAGTTCGTGGCTTCAGGCGGTGGATATGATAAAGATGGTTTTGCAACGAAGTCGTACAAGGCCGAAATCAAATTGCCGGACACTACGCTGACTGAGATCATTCAGTACAAAGTTGCTCAGCCGACAATTAAGGTTACGACAGGAAATGCTCCAACGTTGTACATGAACTGCGGAAACAGCGTTACTATTGAAGTGCCTGCTCTTGGAACAAACTACAACCCGTCATTCACATCGACTGGTGCAGAAGTAAGAAAGGGTGATAAGCCAGGTAAAGTTGTGATCATTCCAAGCCAACGTAAGATTCAAGTCGGTGTAAGCAATGGTGGAACGTTGATCGGTAATCAGCCCTTTGACGTGAAGAATATCCCGGAACCACGCTTTGTGGCGATGTTGGGTAACACACCGGTTGATTTGAGAGCTGGTATTAAGGCGAACCAATTAAGACAGTTGAGAATCGTAGTGGAGCCAGATGAAAACTTTAAGGAAGAAGTTCCTAAGGATGCTCGCTATAACATCAAAGAAATGGAAGTGATCATGGGTAGCGGCCCGACTCCTGCAGCGCAAATGCGCGCACAAAACGGTGCTCCTGACTTAGGTGCATGGCAGAATCAGGCGAAACCTGGTTATCGCGTGACGTTTGTTATCAAGGAAGCTATCCGCAAGACCTTCACTGACAAAGAAGAAAAGGTCGCTATTAAAGGTTCTAATAGTGTAGTTCAGGTAGCTATTAACTAATTGACGAAATGAAAATGAAAGTAATCTTTGCAGGTCTTTTCTCGGTTGCGTCAACATTTGCCTTTGCTCAGGCGGAAGTTGAGTCTTCTGAGGTAAACCAGGCCTTCCAGGAGGAGATGGAGGAACAATATAATCCGAACTCTCTCAATCCCATTCCACTCTATGAACAGCACTACAAAGTACGTTTGTGGAGATCTGTTGATCTGGCTGAAAAGCAGAACAAGGGATTCTTTTCAAAGAATGGTGAGATCAGCAAACTCCTGATGGATGCTATTATCTCGGGCGAACTCGTAGATGTATACACAAGCGACTCGCTGACCACAAAGATGAGCAAGGATGACTTCATGAAAGGTCTGGAACAGCAGGAGTCTCAGGATTACCCGGTTTGGAATCCAACACAGGATTTCTATACAGATGATATCGTAACATACAACGGTAAAAACTACCGCGCGTTGAACGATAGCAAAGGTTCAAATCCTGAAACATCAACTGATAACTGGGCTGTTACATCAGAAGGTAAAGCGCTTAACTTCCTCGCCAGTGATGTCAGCAATTTGACGCTAATGGAGGATGTAATTTTCGACAGAAGAAGATCACGAGTGTACTACGACATTCAGGCAATTGAACTTGTAATCCCAGGCTCGAAGAACTCGCAGACTGGTTTCAATAAGTCTCTTGGCTGGTTGAAGTATAAAGACATTGAGAAGATCTTCCGTGCTCACCCGAAGAAAGCAGTTTGGTTCAACAGACAGAACACTGCACAAAACAAGAACTTTGCGGATGCATTCTTACTCCGTTTGTTCTGGGGACCAATCACAAAGGTGCAGAATCCTGACAACGAAAGTTTGCTTGATATCTACCTGGCAAACGGCAGACCATACAGAGAAGCTGTTTGGGCCGGAGAGTGGGAAGAGATCAAGATGATGGAAAAAGAACACAACCTGTGGGAATTCTAATGCCCAGGGAAATGATAAAAGAAAAGAGAGGTCGAAAGCCTCTCTTTTTTTATTGTCAAGTTCTTAATATTGAACACTCAAGTCTCATGTCGAATTCGAGGTTAACGGAAACCCCGTTCGACATTCGATATTTTACTGCTCGATATTCGGTATCCCTTCATCGGTGTTTGGGAGGGCAGTGGTATTAACGCTTGGAGAAACACCTTTCACAACTTCTGCCTTTTTCTTTCCGACTACCGAGGCGATTTCTTCAAATGATGCTTCTTTGATCTTCTTCACTGATTTGAAGTGGCGCAGCAATTTATCCGCAGTGCTTTTGCCAATCCCTTTAATCCCTTCGATCTCCGTTTTGATCGTTGACTTGCTTCGCTTTTGCCGGTGGAAGGTGATGGCGAAACGGTGGGCTTCGTCACGGACATACTGAAGGAGCAGCAATCCCGGAGACTTCTTGTTGATGTGCAGTGGAATCGGATCTTCAGGGTAGTAGATCTCCTCGAGTTTTTTCGCGATGCCTACAATGGGAATTTTTCCATACAGGTCTAACTCTTTCAATGCCTCACATGCATGGCTCAACTGGCCCTTACCTCCATCGATCAAGATCAGACTTGGCAACGGACCGGCTTCATCAAGAATGCGCTTGTATCTGCGCCCTACAATTTCTTTCATCGAGGCGAAATCATCCGGACCCTCCACCGTCTTGATATTAAAATGACGGTATCCCTTTTTATCAGGCTTTCCGTTTTCAAAACGCACCATCGAAGCTACGGGTGTCGTGCCCTGGAAGTTTGAGTTATCAAAACATTCAATGATCAGGGGAAGCGAAGTAAGCCGCAAATCTTTTTGAAGGATCGATAGCGTCTCCATCTGCTTTGATTTTTTACCTTCCCGAAGAATTTCTTTTTCCTTCCGCAACTCCAGTGCATTCTTGATTGACAGACTGATGAGCTTGCGCTTGTCACCAATTTTTGGAATCACATTTTCAACCTCCTCATCAAGAAGTGTTACGGGGACGTTACTTAATATTACAGGATTATTTCCAACGCGAAGTTCCTGCGCTGCAAAGCTTAGGATCTCTTCATCGGTTTCATCCAGCTTCTTTTTGATCTCTACTGTCTTCGAGTAAACGATTGCACCTTCCTTTATCTGAATGTAATTGACGTAAGCATATTCGAGAATGCTGCTAATAGTAAGGACATCCGTGTCGGTAAGGTCACGATTTACAACAAGTGATTTCGTTTGGAAACGCTCGAGCGTATTCAGCCGTTCGAGATAACGTTGCGCTTTCTCGAACTCCATTTTTGCTGATGCTTCCTGCATTCCCTTCCGGAAGTACTGATACACTACGCTGACGTTTCCTTTCAGAATGTTTCGCGCTTGTTCTATTTCTTCAAGGTAAGCTTCTTCTGTCTGATTGGCGATGCAGGGTGCTTTACAATTTCCAATATGAAATTCCAGGCACGGCTTAAATTTATTCTGCTCTACATTTTGCTGCGACAAAAGCAGGCTGCACGTGCGGATGGAATATAGTTTGTGAATAAGATCGAGCACATTCTTCATCGCTGACACGCTCGAATATGGCCCAAAGTATTCTCCCAACGCAGGGTCATATTTGCGCGTATAGTAAATGCGAGGAAACCGTTCGTTGATAATGCAGATGTAAGGGAATGTCTTATCATCCTTCAACAGGATGTTATACTTCGGCTGGTTTTGCTTGATGAAATTGTTTTCCATCAGCAATGCGTCAAACTCCGAATCGGAGACGGTATATTCTACATTCCGTATTTCCGAAACAAGGCGCAGTGTCTTTCGGTTGATTCCTACACTCTTCGAAAAATAGCTGCTTACTCTTTTTTTGATGTTCTTCGCCTTACCAACGTAGATGAGTTCATTCTCTGCGTTGTAAAACCTGTATACGCCAGGCAGATCCGGTAATCGTTGAATAGCCTCTCTGATTTCGGCCATGTTTTTCCAGTGTAGTAAAACTTAGTTGTGACGGAGTAGGCAGTAGGCGATGAGCAGTAGGCAATCCGTAGCAGTTTAAGCTTTTTCGAATTGCCGTTTTCATAAATAAGCAATTGTTATTGTTCATTGATCAACAATGAGTCAGACTTTGCCTACTGCATATTGCTACTGCCAATTGGCTCTTGCCTACTGCCTACTGATATCAGTTGTCATCAAACGTCATCTCCGGTTGATCAACTACCTGTGTTGAATCCGATGATGCATATTGACTGCAATCCAGTGTCATATCCAATCCTGAAGCGGGGCGCTTGAATCTCCCTTTGCCATATCCAACTTCCGGATTTTCGTAAACCTTTACCATGTACTTATCCCAGATAGGCCGCGCACTTTTCGAGCCAGCTCCAAACGACCAGGTAGGGAAGTGAATATTCCGTGTGTCTCCACCCACCCAAACTCCTGAAACCAGATTATGCGTAATGCCCATGTACCAACCATCCGATGCATCGTCTGTAGTACCTGTCTTTCCACCAATCTCGTTGTCAGTTTTTAGAACATAACTTAAGCCTCGCGAAGTTCCACCCTCGAGTTCAACACCACCCTGAAGCATGTACACCATCTTATAGGCCGTTTTCTCGTCCATTGCTTGTTTAGTCTTCGGAACGAAATTTTCGAGCACGTTGCCATTCTTGTCTTCAATTCGAGTGATGTAATAGGGCTCGACATAAATTCCTTGATTCACGAAACTGCAATATGCTGCCACCATCTCATACAATGTCACATCACTGGTTCCGAGTGCAAGTGACATCACTGGATCGAGTGGACTTTTGATTCCGAGATTTCGTGCAAACGACACCACGTTGTTTGGTCCCAATTTCGCAATAAGCTGAGCCGTTACCGAGTTAAGAGACTGAGCCATTGCCAGACGAAGACTTACTTTGTTGCCCGATCCGTAGTAAGGCTCTTGCGAATTCTTAGGATTCCAGGTTGTTCCGGAGACTTTGATTGTTGGAGAGATATCGTACAGCTCGTAACATGGTGAGAAACCTTCTTCGATTGCCTTTCCATATACAAATGGCTTAAAGGTTGAACCAGCCTGCCGCGTTCCCTGCTTTACGTGATCAAACTTAAAATACTTGTGATTTACACCACCCACCCAAGCTTTGATTGCACCAGTCTCAGGGTCCATTGACATCATCCCAGCCTGCAAGAACCAGTTGTAGTACCGAAGCGAATCCATGAAGCTGAACAGTGTGTCTTTTTCACCTTTATATGAAAACACGCGCATAGGCTTCTTGGTATTCAAGGCAATTTTTACAGAGTCATTCCCTTCACCGTATTTCTCAACCAGGCTTTTATAGATGTCGGTCGTCTTAATTTTCTTTTCAAGAAAACCTTTGATCTCCTGACGTGTGTCTGGATCGGTCCATGGGTTTGTGCCTCGTTGTTTCCACTGCGCTTCAAATTCCGCCTGCAGCTTTGACATATGTTCTGTCATGGCATCTTCTGCATACTTCTGCATCCGACTATCAATGGTGGTATAGATTTTCAACCCTGACTCCCACAAGTCATAGCCATGTTCTTTACACCAGGCCATCAGGTAGGTTCGTAACACATTTCGGAAATACGTTGCAAGACCCTCATTGTGATCCTGAGCCTTGTAACGGAGTTCGATCGGAAGATTGCGGAGCGAGTCGTATGCCTCACGCGTAGCGATGTACTTATGCTTATACAGCTTCGCCAACACTTCATTTCGTTTCGACAACGAGTTCTTTGGATTCGAGACCGGATTAAACCGCGTGATCGCCTGGAGCATACCAACCAGCACGGCAGACTCCTGGATGTTCAGGCTGTCAGGTTCCTTATCAAAGTATGTCTGAGATGCGACTTTGATTCCATACGTATTGTATCCAAAGGGTGCCGTGTTTAGATACATCGCGATGATCTCTTCTTTGGTAAAATTCTTTTCAAGGTTTACCGAGATGATCCACTCTTTGGTTTTTTGAACGATACGTCTTGGGTATTTACCAAGCTTGGCGATCGAACCATCGAGGCCCAACTCAGCATTTTGCGTGAAAAGATTTTTAGCGAGCTGCTGTGTGATGGTACTACCACCACCGGCAGAGTTAAATGTAACCAAGCCCCACGCCACACGAATATAGGCCCAGAAGTCCATTCCCGAGTGGTCATAGAAGCGATGATCCTCTGAATAAAGAAGCGTGTTCACCAAGTGCGGAGACAGCTGGTCGTACGATACCTGCGTGCGGTTGAGTGTAAAGTATTTTCCCAGGGAAACACCATCGGCAGAAATGAGTTCGGAAGACAAGTCATTCTCCGGGTTTTCGATAGCTTTCAAGCTCGGCATTTCACCGAACAAGCCAAGGAAATTGGACTGAACTGCAAGAATGTATAAAGGGAATCCGACCAAAAAAGCGAAGAATAAGATCCAAAGCACTTTTACGGTTTTGCGAAACCAGTTTTTTTGAAGCAGGAAGATATCACTGATTTTGCGCTTGGTAGTTCTTTTCGAAGAATTGGAGGTACTCATCAAGTCCTTTGGTTCGGTAAAAAATGTCGAAGTTATTTTTCGTGATTACAAAATTATGGAAATTATAGTTGCCGAGTGCGTTAATGGAGGGTCGCTTTTCGATGAATGTTTTGAAATATTCTACGGCCGCACTTTTGCCCGTCAGGTCTGCAACAAATGTAATCCCATAGTCATCATTTAAGATCAGATTGCTCGTTTTAAGAGCTGCCTGCTGGAAATTTTTGGCGTTGAAATTCTCAAGGGATGACGTGACCAATGACTCAATTTTGTCCTTCCTCCGATGAACAATGACAAAGTAATGCGGCTCGTCAAATGAAGGAATGTATTGTATTCCTCTTCGCTTCTCCTCTGCCTGCTGAAACTGTCGCGATGTTTCCAGAAGCTTCTTCGCATATGGTGCAAGGCTGTTCGCCTCGTTCCCCTTAATAAACTGCTCCAGCTCGAATTGATACTTTGAAATGTCTTCTGTGTCACCAATAATCAGGATGCGCAGTAACTTCAGGTTTGGGCTGAACGATGTCTCACCAAGCGCCTGGCCTTCTTCAATCGCGTTTATTGCACCGATGTAGTTTCTGACGGAGAAGTCTTCATAAGCCTTTTTGTAAAACACCTTTTGCTTTTCAACGGCTAACCCAGACTCGTGCAAGTAGTCGGGGTTGATTAGAATCTTGGCAAATGTTGACTGCGGATATTTTGATTTCAGCAAATTCGCATATACTTCTGCTTCTGCCTGCGCGCTGTCTTTGTGAATCAGATAAAGGGTGTATAATACTTCAGGCTCATACTTCGTCTTCGGAAACCGACCGAGAAGGTTTTTATACGTGTCGGTCGCATTCTCGTTTTCTTTGAGTTTGAAGTAATAGATGTCACCCAGTTTGAAATAAGCTTCTTCAATCCTATCCAGGGCTGTCTGTTTCTCGGCATCGGTCTTAGGAATCTGCTGGACAAGGTTGGCATATTCCGACTCGATCGGATCCTCGCTTGGTGCTTCTTTGCCAGTAGCTGTTGCGTTGGCAACCGTGTCAGATTGCGGAACATTCTGCGGTAGTCGCGCTGAGCTTTCGCGTGATGATCTCCGCCAGTTATCTTCCAGCCGTATATTTCCCCAAATTCGCACAAACTCGTTTTGCCCGATGGCCATGGCAGACGGATTGCCGAAATACCAATCGACCGACTCAGTATCACTATCGTTGCCTGTCGTGAATATTGACGAATTGTCCTGGCCAGAAATCTCCACGCGATTGTTTCTTTTTCTCTTTTTGGCCCGCGCTTCTTCCTCTTTCTTCCGTTCATTTACAACCGCTGCGACACTCGCACGGATTGTAGCTGTATCCATGGACGATAATCGCAGCAGACTGTCCTGCCACTCGATCGTATTGAGATGGGTAACGAATTCATTCAAAATTTCCTGCCGTGTTTTGATCGCCTCGTAGTTTTCATAATCCTGGGGCAGCGAGCGGATTGCGCTGTCATAATAGGCCTGAGACAGACGGTAATCTTTTAGTGTGTCGTAATAGATCTGGCCTAACGCGAGAAAAGCTTCTCCATCAATTTTCTGATTAGAACCAAGCCTTACCGATTCTTTAAAATTGTTGATGGCTTCATTGATATTCTTTTGCTTCAGTTCAAAGACCCCCATCTCGTAGTAAATTTTGTCATGGAACTCTTTATTCTTCGAATCTTTCAACAATTTCCGAAATGACTTGCGAGCGCTAGTGATGTCACGACTTCTTGAAATTTCTGTCACTTGCGCCATGTACAGGCGCGCATAAAAATCAACTTCATATTCAGGATTGGTTCCGATGCACTTCTTATAATAGTTGTACGCCTCAGCTTCGAAGCCTAGTTCCTGGTAAACTTGTCCAAGGATAAAATAAATTCGTCCGCGATGGTCTCTTTTCTTAAGATAATCGTCTGCAGCCGAAAGATTCCGCACCATGTTATCATAATCCTTCAACTCCTGGTAGTAGTAGGCTTTTTCGAGCAGAAACTTTTTCTGGTTGCTTTTGCTAAGCTTTGCTTTGCCGAGGTAGTCAATGGCTGCCTGGGCGTTGTTATATTCCTTGTGCTCAACGTAGGTTCGAATGAGATTGATGATGGCGAGATGCCGGGCGTCTTTATCCTTGCTTTTCGAATTGACGTGCTTAAATGTCTGGATCGCATTCCCCCAATCCAAACTGTAATGCCTTGCTTTGCCAACCAGAATGTATGCGTCATCTACCCACTTGCTGTTCGGGTGCCGCTGAATGGCTATAGACGCCATCTTGATTGCTTCCTGGAGCTCTTTATCGTAGCCCTTCGCCATGGCGGTATCGAATGTCGGGAAAAGCCGTAAGATCCGGTTGTAATCATCTACCTGTGCGTCCCAAATCGTTTTCTCGATCTTCCGAATTTCTTCGTTCGCATACCAATATCCATTGAAGTGTGCCGTTGTATTATGATAGGCTTTGCTGGTCCAAGTGTTGCGCTCAGGTGAACACGAACTCATCCAGACTGAAATCAGAAGAAGCAAAAAAAGTGTGCAGTTTCTCAAAGGGCCCTGTATTGCTAGAAAACGTAAAAAACCTACATTCAATATTTTAATCAGGCAGAATATCTAATTTTACAAAAAAACGGAATATTTCGAAACCGTAGCGTACCTCGCGGATATTCACCCGAAATACTTTTTGCGCTGCGCCACCTAACTGAAGAAATCAAATGAGACCGAAAAAGACGCTGTCCAGTTGGCTTACCACTCGTTATCAAATGATCATCCGTAACGAGGAAAACTTCGCGGAAAAAACCAGTGTTGCTTTCACGTACTCAAAGATCATACTTTTCTCCGTTCTTATCTTCATTTTGTTTTTAGTGATAAGCTTGCTCCTTGTTGAAACAGTGCTGGAGAAATGGTTCGATCCTAAATATGAACAAATGGTCTTGAACCAGCAGTTATATGGCCTTGCACTAAAGGTGGATTCACTTGCGCTGGAAGTTGATCGTAAAGATCGGTTTATCGCCAACTTTCAACGGGTATTGAGTGGAGATACAAGCGACTTTAAAGATCCGGCAGAAATTCTAAAAGGTGAGACACAATCGCTCAACCGGCCTGGGAAACTCCACCTTGAGCAGAGCGATTCACTCTTTCGAAAGGAATTCGAGATGAACGACATGTCTGGTGTAACGTTGGCGAAAGTTAGCAACCGAGAACTGTCTGAGGCCTTCTTCTTTTCACCCATCAACGGTTTCGTCTCTGATCATTACAATGCAAAGAAAGGACACTTCGGAGTTGATGTTGTTGCCAAGACGAACGAGCCGGTTAAGTGCATTGCAGACGGTACGGTAGTCTTCTCGGCCTGGACGCAGGATTTCGGCTACGTCTTGATGGTGCAGCACAGCGCCAACCTCATTTCGGTCTATAAACACAATGCCGAACTTTATAAAAAACTTGGTACATTTGTAAACGCAGGCGAGATTATCTCTATCGTTGGCAACAGCGGGGAAATGACCAGCGGACCCCATTTGCATTTCGAATTGTGGTACAATGGCAGTTCCCTGAATCCGGAAGAATTCGTCACTTTTTAAACTAAACAACTATGTTCGCATCGAAGGAAGAAAAACGTGTAGCTGAGGAGATCAGCAACTCCAGCAACACCATAGGAAAAGGAACGTTTCTGGAAGGTAACGTTGAGACGTATGGTAATATCCGCATCGAAGGAAAAATTACCGGGAATGTAAAGTCGAAATCCAAGATTGCAATCGGTCCGTCCTCTCAGATCAACGGCAACATTACGTCCCAGAATGCCGACATCGAAGGCGAAGTAAAAGGTAAAATAGAAATTGCCGAGCTTTTGGTTCTAAAAGCTACCTCCGTTGTGAACGGTGATATCTCAACGGGCAAGCTTGTTGTAGAGCCAGGTGCGGTTTTCAACGGCACATGTAAGATGGGTGCTGCGGTGAAGGAAATCAAAATCTCAGAAAATGGCGGACTCTCAAGATCCCTCTCAGCGACCCCGCAAGAAGTTAAATCAATATAACAGTTACCTCAAGTACAGTGGCCTGGCTGTGCAGCTGCTGGGGGCTATTTTTGTATGTGGTTGGATCGGCTCCAAAGTCGACCAGTGGCTCGAAATGAAGCTCCCTATTTTCATGATCGTACTTGGCCTTCTGGGTTTCGCTGGCGTCATGTATCAAGTCTACCGTTCGATAAATCGTCCTTAGTGCTAAAATTTCTCCTTACATTATTGGTTGCTGCCGGCATCGTCTGGGCTTTTATTCACTACGGCTCCGAACACGCTTTTTTTGAGCGACCAAGCTTCTATGTTCCGATCCTCGTTTTCCTGTCGTTCGCCACGGCATTAATTTATTTCTATCTCTACACGGTCGATAAACCCGCACAATTTGTCCAGTTATACCTCCTCACGATGGCTGTCAAATTGTTGGCATCGCTCGTCTTTTGCTTCGTGATGATTTCGCGCGACAAGCCCTCTGCGGTAGGAAATGTTGTGTTTTTTATGTGCACATATTTCCTGTTCACAGGCATCGAAATAGGCTTTTTGTACCACCGGATTTCCGGCCGGAAAGAGCCTTAAAATTAGGCCCAAAAAGTTTTTAAAAGATTTTTTTCTGGAGTCATAATCAATACCTTTGCGGTCGGATTTTAAAAACCTGGGAAACAGCCTAAATGACCGCGTTCTTCAATAAAATAAGCCGTTTTTCTTTATTGTTGACCTTGCTTTTTGCGGGTCTTTTTTCGGTGGATGCTACTGCCTCTGATGGCGGCTCGGAACCCACCGAAAAGTTTAACGCGAGTGAGGTAATTCTTCACCACGTTATGGATGACCATGTGTGGCACCTTTGGGACGGCCACTATGGAACTATCTTCCTCCCGGTTATTGTGTATTCTTCCGAAAAAGGTCTGGATGTGTTCTCATCGAAAAACTTTTATGATGAGCACCACAACATCGTTGATTACAACGGCTACAGCCTGCAGCACAACAAGATCTACCTGGCTGGGACGCACCACAAAGTATTCGACTTATCGATCACTAAGAACGTAGCCATGCTCTTTATTAATGCTGCGCTCCTTCTATTGGTATTTACAGCGGTTGGTAAAGCGTATAAGAGAAATGCAGGCAAGGCGCCAAGCGGACTTCAGTCGTTCCTCGAGCCGGTCATCCTGTTCGTCCGTGATGAAGTGGTGAAGCCGAACATCGGGCCTCGCTACGAGAAGTTTCTTCCGTACATGTTGACACTATTCTTCTTTATCCTGTTCGGAAACCTTCTTGGTCTCCTTCCGGGGGCAGCTAACCTTACGGGAAATATTGCTGTAACGTTTGTACTTGCGATCCTTACTTTCATTATTACAAACGTCAATGGTAACAAAGGCTACTGGTCGCATATCTTCTGGACGCCTGGTGTTCCGCTTCCATTGCGTATCATCATTCTACCTGTTGAGATCATCGGTATTTTCACGAAGCCAATCTCGTTAATGGTTCGTCTTTTCGTGGCGATCACGGCAGGTCACATTGTGATTTTGAGTTTGATCTGTCTCGCATTCATTTTCCACAGTGTGTGGATCGGAGCGGGATCGTCAATTATGATTTTGTTCATCAGCTTGATTGAATTGCTTGTAGCAGGGATTCAGGCGTACGTGTTCACGTTGTTCTCATCCCTTTACATCGGGATGGCGATTGCGGACCACGAACACCATGATGATCACCATTAAGAATTACGAATGACGAATTACGAATTCGTAACGAGTCATTTAAAGATACCCTTTCCAATTGGAGAGTTAGTTGAAGAAAGACGTTCATTCGTCACTCGTCATTCTACATTCGTCATTTGAAAAGGTTTGTTTCACTTAACACACATAAAAAGTTATGTTATTAGCAATTTTGTTAGACATCAGCTATGCAATCCTTGGAGCTGGTATTGGTGCTGGTCTTGCTGCAATTGGCGCAGGTATCGGTATCGGTAAAATTGGTGGCTCTGCAATGGAAGGTATGGCTCGTCAGCCTGAAGCTTCTGGAAAGATTCAGGGTGCGATGTTGATCATTGCCGCT
>DASWTM010000204.1:0-5129 GCA_036402115.1 Chryseosolibacter sp. | reverse complement strand
TTCGTTCGTGCATTACCGCTACGGCCGCAACGTAGTTTGTGTCTGGCTCATCTGGGGGGTGCTGTGCACCAATTAGGTGTAGGTTGCTATGCGTGCCACAGACTAAGGGCGCCACGTGGCGTCTAGTCGCGTTGGCGCTTGGACGTATTTTCAGCGAACTTTATAGAATTGGCAGATTGTTTGAAAGTTTGATGCATATCGCATTCCTGAAAAGTTCGGAAGGAAGTAGTCCAAGCATTAGCGCGACTACGCATTTCTCTGCGAACTCAAGTCGGGGCAAATCCTGTAGTTATACAGTGAATTAATTTTTTCTATACACGTGCTCATAAGCACCTTGAACAAATCCGCTGCGGCTCCCGATACGAGACGATCGGGATCTGCGATTTGCGGTTAAATGCATTTTACTTTCTTCTTGACGCCCTGGCCGATGCTGGCATGCGGGTGAGTATCTCCGGGTGATAGATTGTCTTCGCATTACGGATAACAATGTCCCTATTGAGTGACATCGGTTTTGTCTTTTGCTGCTGGAATAGTTCCATCTGGTCAGCATAGTGAGGGCTGCTTTTTCTGTTCGATGCTCCAAAACAATTTACCGTTTCGATGGTCACATCATCTTTAGAGAATTGGATCAATCCGATATAGCACTCTCCTACTGCACCTTTTACTCTTCCGTTGTCTGTGGGAATAGCATACATTGCTGCAAGCACGTCTGGTAGCCCAGGAAGGGGAATGGAAATATCATCACGTTCAAGTCTTTGGTACTCACCGAGTGTTACGTTTGTTGTTCCGAAGTGCTTCCAAAGGTAATTCTTCACGACAAGCAAAGTCTGTGCGCAATCCTCTTCAGTCATGTACTTAAAATTTGGATTCTGCTTGTAACGCTCGGCAACGTTATAGAAGAAAACACCAAACACTGCAGCCCCCTGATTGTCGATCGTTGCTTTACGGTCCCATTTCTTCAATACAGAGATAAGATCGGCTACCTGCGGATATTGTTTTTCATCCAAGGTGAACAGTGCATTGATGTCAACTGGAAAAGCCAAGGAATCTGGAAGCTGAAGATCATACTTGATACGTTGGAAATCGCCATAGCTGACTCGCTCCATTCCTTTTAGGAGTTCCATCACTCTCAAGCTGCGATTGTTGTCATGGGTTTCGTAGCCCATTAATGAATCGTAATCGGATGCTTTGATGTTGTCGGCAGGCGCACTTGCGTTGAACGGTGAATGGTTTGCATTGTACACGTAGCCACTCGTTGGATTTAAAACTTGAGGTAACGCTTCAATCGGATAAAATTTTGTCCATAGTGTCCTTGTCGTATTACCTGGCACGGTGGACTTCCAGTTAAAACCTTTTTCCCGAATGGGAAGTCGGCCATTACTCAAATAGTAAATGGTATCATAACGGTCGCCATACACGACATTATAGCCAGGCAACGCCTCCATCTTCAACGCCTTCCTGAATCCTGAAAAGTTCCTGGCTTTGTTCATCCAAAACCATTGTTCAAGTCCGCGGATATCCATGAGGCCAGCAGTCCGAATCGAAAATGTGCCGCGCTCTGTTACAACGGTTGGTCCATAGATGCTCCAGTAAGACTTCTTCTTCATATGGAGGTTGAAGCCAGGCACCTTAATTTTCAACTTGACGACATCTTCACTCAGCGTAAGCCATTTTCCATCGACTTTGTATTGAAGTTTGTTATCGGGATTTACTTCCAATTGGTAGATGTCCAGCTTATCCGGATGATTGACGGTATGCGTCCACGCGAGGTTTTCATTCACCCCGGTGAAGATGACTGGTGATCCGGGAAACAACGCGCCAACAATGTTCCACCCTTGTTCACTGGATAAATGCGCTTCGTACCAAGCGACCTGACCCTCCAGCGGATGATGGGTATTGATGGCGAGATAGACTTTGCCATCTGCTGTCTTTTTTGAATTGAAGGCAAATGCATTTGATCCGCGCGGTGTATCAAAAGCGTTTGGTGTTTCGGGTTGTTGACTTTCCAGGTCAAACGCCAGGTCGACATTTCCTCCGTATATTTTTTTCAGCGCTTCGTCTACCCCGCATCCAATCGCTAATTGCAATACTGAATAGCTTACAACATCTTTAGGCGTGATCGGAAATGCGCGCTTTTCTAGCACTTCCTTAGGATGGGCTCGCGCAAAAGCATTAAATCCCTGGCAATATCCTTCGAGTACATTTTTATAGTAGGCGGATATCGAGGAGTCATAAAGGCTGTCCACGAGCTGGCGAATGCGCAACAGGCTCACGATGTAGTCGACTGTGGCGCCATCCCGACCGGTTTGCTGGCCAAGCATCCCCTTACTCGCCAGAAAGCATTTTTGAATGGTTTGAAAATCATCCTCGGAGTGAGCCCAGGCAAGACCGAAGGCAACCTCCGCATCGGTCTTTGCGAAAATGTGTGGAACACCATACGCATCACGAACGATGTCAATAGCGGATGGATCAATTTCGTTTTCGCCTATGCCTAACGTAGGAAAATTTCCGTGAAAGGGATGTTCTATCGGTGATTTCTTCGCCTTCGATTTCGACTTGTGCGCAGAACGATTTTGCTGGCCACTGACCGTGAGGCCTAAACACAACATGATGACAACGACACTACATAACTTTTTCATACGCCAACTTCTAAAAACCGCAAAATCATTCAGGCAGGATGAAAAAGATTCACCCAACAGCGAAGGCAAATAATCCGGGACGGGTTAGTCAACTTGAGGAACTCAAGCCGCTTTATAAGAGATAAAAGGTGTGCCAGCGGGGTAGACATTAGTCATTAGTTACTAGTCATTAGTCATTAGGAATTTGGCACTAGTTACTAGTCATTAGGCATTAGGAAGGAGTGCGGATGGGTTTTAGTATTCGCTTGGGAAGGCATTTGGAAGATCCCGATCGGAGCGTAAGGAAAGGCATTAGGCATTAGGCATTAGGCATTAGGAAATGCATCGATGTGATGCGACTTTCGAAGCTATAAGGGACTCTAGCGTGGCAGAAAGCGCGTTTCCTACGACCACCAATTCCCAATGCCTAATGCCTAATTCCTAATGTCTAATGCCCAATGACTAGTGACTAATGCCTAATGCCTAATTCCTAATGGCTAATTTCGGAGAAATGGTGGCTTGTATTATCTTTAATGTTTATGGCCTTCGTAATTGGTGTAGTCATTGTGTTTATAGCGCTATCAATCTTCCTTTATAAGGATGAACGAAGGCGGTATCGCGAGCGCTTGCAAGCAGAGAAAGACAGGTGGGGACATCAAAAGGTTGACGACTTCAATTTTTCGCTGATTGCCAGATATTCCGATCGTAATCTAACCCCATCGTTTCACCGGCTTTCTGATCAGACGAAGAACGACATTGACTTCTATGATCTGTTCGTAGTTGTTGATCGGACCATCACACGAATTGGTCAGCAATTTTTGTTTGATAAGCTTCAGCGTCCAACAGACAAGGTCGGTGAGCTTAAGCGACTTGATGCCACAGCAGAACTTTTCAGAACGGACGCAAAGTTGAGAAGCGATGTGATCGAGACTCTCTTTCCACTTCAACATAAGGATAACTATTTCACGCAGTCGCTGATCGGCAAAAAACTGATCAAACGACCGAGATGGTTTCGCTACCTGTTTCTTAGTCCGTTCGTTATCGTTGCACTGCTGCTGATTGGGACGAAGAATCCCGTGGCGATTATCTGTTTAATTGTTCCATTTGTAATCAACAGCATCATTCATTTCTGGAACAAGTCGAACACCTATTCATTTCTGACATCTCTCCCACAGCTAAATAACGTAATCGGAGTAAGCAAGAAGTTAAACGCGATTGCTGCGATTCGATCCCAGGAAGCTGACCAGTGTATCGCTGCCTTACAGCCATTTCAGCGCAAGTACAACCTTGTAAGGTTTGGCGGAGACACAAGTCCCGGTGGCGATCTCAATGTGATTGCGTATTACCTGGTTGAGTTGATAAAAGCGTTCACACTCTTCGAAGTATTCGTGTTTTTCAACCTCATTAAGGAGCTGGAGAACACAAACAAGTCGATTCAGACACTGTTAAACTTTGTCGCAGACACCGACATTGCTTTGTCCGTTGCTTCCTTGCGATCAGGTGCACTCAAAACTTGCGCGCCTGATTTCACAACCCATCAAAAAGAATTAACGATGGTCGAGGGTTATCATCCGCTCATCAAATCCTGCGTAGTAAACACACTTGGTATCCGTGACAAGAGTGTGCTGATCACCGGTTCGAACATGTCAGGAAAGACAACCTTTCTCCGTTCGATGTTGATCAACTCATTAATGGCACAAACGGTTTATACTTGCTTTGCAACATCCTTTAAGACACCCGTTCTCAAGCAATACTCCTCGATCAGGATTCAGGATGACATCATTGACGGAAAAAGTCTTTACTTCCAGGAAGTTAATACCATGAAGGAGCTTCTGCGGGCATCGGATGAAGATACACGGGGGATTTTCGTTCTCGATGAGGTCTTCAAAGGGACAAACACGGTAGAACGTATCGCTGCCTCAAAGGCGATATTAACGTACCTCAATAAAGGAAATAATATCGTGCTCGTGGCCACCCACGATTTAGAACTGACACAGCTCCTTCAATCGGAGTATGACCTTTATCATTTTACAGAAGTAGTCGAAAATAATGTTCTTACTTTTGATCATCGGATTAAAGAAGGTCATCTAAGAACAAGAAATGCGATTCGGGTATTGGAGCTTTCGCATTACCCAACCGAAATCGTTGTCGAAGCAAAACAGCTCAGTGAAGTTCTAAGCAAAACAAATTACCAACCCACACCCTAATTAAAGAAATGTACACAACGTCATCCCTACTCTACTTCTACGGAATATTTCTTATTCTTTGCGGCATTGTTGCTGTGGCCTTTATTGGAATGAAAGCCAAAACCGCGCTCGCCTCAGGTGGAACTTCGGGGCTTATTGCAATTGCGATTGCCTATTTTATGCAGGACGGGAATACTTCGCTTGCCCTGGCCGGTATTCTTGTATCCGCGGGATTACTTTGTGTGTTCTCCTGGAGATCTACTAAGACGCTGCACACTATTTTCAAATTAATACCATCGCAGCATCCTGATCTTGCTGGAAAAGG
>DASWTM010000203.1:0-14130 GCA_036402115.1 Chryseosolibacter sp. | reverse complement strand
CTTTGATGTCATCCTTCCAAAAGCAATTCCTGACAAGGGTCGCGTGCTGAACCAGATCGCGGCATTCAATCTCGCAGCAACGAAGTCAATTGTTCCCAACTGGGTCGTGTCAACGCCTGATCCAAATGTGACCGTTGGTTTCAAGTGCGATCCGTTCCCGGTTGAAATGGTTGTCCGTGGATATCTCGCAGGTCATGCCGCGCGCGAATACAAAGCCGGAAAACGTGCACTTTGCGGAGTGCCGCTGCCACAAGGTTTGAAAGAAAACGACAAACTCCCCTCGCCTATCATTACTCCAACAACAAAGGCAAAGGTTGGACACGATGAAGATATTTCGAGAGAGGAAATTCTTAAGCGGGGCTTGGTGAGCGAAGCCGACTACAAACAGCTTGAAGAATATACGCTTAAATTGTATAAACGAGGTAGTGAACTTGCGGCCGAACGGAATTTAATCCTGGTCGATACGAAGTACGAGTTCGGTAAACACAACGGAACGATCTACCTGATCGATGAAGTGCACACGCCCGATTCATCGCGATACTTTTATGCGGAAGGATACGAAAGCCGCCAGCAGAAGGGCGAACCCCAGAAGCAGCTGTCCAAAGAATTTGTTCGTCAATGGCTGATCGAAAACGGTTTTCAGGGTAAGGATGGTCAACGAGTGCCTGAGATGACCGACCCAATTGTTGCCTCTATATCAGCACGTTACAAGGAACTTTACGAACAGGTCCGGGGGGAATCGCTACAGCCGATTGACTATTCGAAGATCGAATCCCGCATAGAACAAAGTATTTTGAAGTCTTTAAATTCCCTTAACGCAGAAAGCTTAAAAAAATAAGGATTTTGAGTATATATTGCAGGTCAGAACGTATACCTGCGTTCAAAATCAGGACTCGAATTATCTCGTACGATGAAATACACTATTGACAAGCAGGAAAAGTATAGCCTTCTACGCCTTCACGAAGAAAAACTGGATTCAAGCGTAGCACCAAATCTGAAATCAGAGTTGATCACGCTTCACGCGGAAGGGGTGCGCAACATCATCCTCGATCTTTCTGAAGTAAAGTATACCGACTCTTCCGGTCTTAGTGCATTGCTGGTAGGAAACAGAATTGTACAGGAAGATGGCGGCATCTTTGTCCTCACTTCGTTGTCGGATCACACCACCAAACTGATCAAGATTTCTCAGCTGGATAGTGTTTTGAACATCCTTCCAAAAGTTGAGGAGGCGATTGATGCGGTGTTCATGCACGAAATCGAGAAAGACCTGAAAGACAGTGATGGTAATTAATCCAGAAAAATAAAAACATTTAATCCCGAATGACCAAAGCCCAAAGGTTTTGGTCATTCTGCTTTTACAGCGAATGAGTTTTAATGTGACGATACTTGGATCGAGCGGAGCGCTTCCGGCTTTTGGAAGATTTCCATCCTGTCAGCTTGTAGAGATCCAGAACCGCTATTTTCTTGTCGACTGTGGTGAGGGCGCACAAATGCAACTCATGAAGTATCAGGCTAATTTTCATCGCATCAATCACATTATGATCAGTCACCTGCATGGCGATCATTACCTTGGATTGATGGGTCTGCTCTTCACCATGCACCTGCTGCGGAGAAGCAATGATCTGCATATCTATGGTCATGCAGGGCTGGATGAGATCATCACAACACAACTCAAGCATTCAAGATCCGTCCCCTCCTACCGCATCCATTTTCATTTGTTGTCGAAGGATAGTAATGAAATCATCTTTGAGGACGATCACCTTACGGTTGAAACGCTTCCCCTTCGGCACAAGCTGACGTGTTCCGGCTTCTTATTCAGGGAAAAGCCCAAGCCAAGAAGGATCAACAAAGAAACGCTTCCGCAAGGATTGTTGATCCGGCAACTGGCGAGTTTAAAGCGCGGTGAAGATGTGACCGATGATGAGGGGAACATTTTGTATAAAAATGCAGATCTAACATTGGATCCACGAAAATCGCGCAGCTACGCCTACTGCTCCGACACGGCATACCTGGAGCGATTGGCCGAAAAGATCAAAAACGTTGATTTGCTGTTTCATGAAGCAACCTTTACAAAAGATGAAGTTTCCAAGGCCAACGAAACGCTGCACAGCACGGCAGAGCAAGCCGCAACGATAGCAAGGCTTGCCAGCGTGCAACGACTCGTGATCGGACACTTCTCCGCGAGGTACAAGGATCTCGCTCCAGTGCTCGAAGAGGCGAAATTGATTTTCGAAAACACCTATCTGGCAAATGAAGGAGAGATCTTCAGCATTGCTGATTGAGGACGGATTGTTACTTTAGCAAGAAAGCTTAGCCTTAGATATTGTGTCTCGCGGCTTAAGCCGCTTTTTCATAGTAACCTCCGACTTAAGTCGGAGGCTACTCCCGTGCCGGCTTAAGCCGGACGCGGTCTGAACCAACAACTTTTAGCACAGTGAAAATAGAACCTACACTTGAACAAAAGCGAAACGGGCTATTTGTTATTCTCTCCGGGATCTTCATTACCAACGCCCTGTTAGCGGAAATCATTGGTGTAAAAATCTTTTCAGCCGAGGCCACAGTCGGACTCTCTCCCGCCCATCTGAACATTCTCGGTTTCCAAATGGATTTCAACCTGACTGCCGGGGCGCTGATATGGCCAGTCGTTTTTATAACCACTGACTTAATCAACGAGTATTTTGGTAAACCCGGAGTCAAACGCATTAGTTACCTCACGGCCTTCCTGATCCTCTACGCGTTCATCATTATTTTCTTTACCATGAATTTGCCGCCAGCAGACTGGTGGGTAATGCAGAAAGATCCGGTCACCGGAGACGTTGTAAACATGGACATTGCCTTCAACAAAATCCTTGGACAAGGTCAGCGCATTATCATCGGGTCCTTATCTGCTTTTTTGATCGGTCAGCTGGTGGATGTGTTCGTATTTCAAAAATTACGTGCGGCCACGGGAAGCAAAATGCTTTGGCTTCGTGCAACGGGATCAACACTGGTTTCTCAATTGGTGGATAGTTTTGTCGTGTTGTTCATCGCCTTCTACGGTGTTTTCCCTACGCAACAAATCGTTGCGATTGGTATCACCAACTACCTCTACAAATTCGCTGTCGCGTTGCTGCTAACACCGGTCATCTACCTGGGACACTCACTTATCGACAATTACCTCGGCAAACAAAATGCTGAGGCACTCTCAAGCGATGCAGCAAAGCAAAGCAAGGGTTTCTTCTGATCACGTTTTTCTCCGGATGTTATCGAGAATCACTGCCGTAGCAATCGCTGCGTTTAAGGATTCCGCTTTTCCAAAACGAGGAATTGTAATCTTCTGAGAGATAAATTTCTCGAGGTCCGAACTGATTCCACGCGCTTCATTTCCCATCACAACAAATCCACCTTTTGGGAACACTGTGTTGTAAATATTCTGGCCTTCAAGATAAGCCCCATACACCGGACGACCTTTGATGGCTTGAAGAAATGCCGGGAGATGTGTGTAGTAAATATTCGTTCGGGTAAACGAACCCATCGTTGCGTTAATCACTTTGGGGTTGTAAAAATCCGCTGTTTCCGATGACGCTACAATTTTTGTGATACCATACCAGTCTGCAGTTCTAACGATCGTGCCGAGGTTGCCGGGATCACGGATGTCGTCAAGCACAAGGACGAATTCATCATCGGGAAGCTGCAAGGGCGCGTTCGGCTTCATCTGCGCTACAGCAATTGCTGCGTTGCTTGTTTGAAAGTCACCCAAGCCACCCAGCACGCCTTCGGACACTTCCTCGACCCTGCAATCGGCCTGGACAGATACGGTGGCAAGAAAATCGGAAGTTGCCACTATCATGACGGTATGAAAATCAGACGCCAATAATTCTTGCACGCTTTTCGCTCCTTCTACCAGAAAACATTGCTCCTGTTTTCGGTATTTCTTTACTTGCAGGGATTTGATGTACCTGATATCAGCTTTCGACAGCATTTTGGACGATTGAGTACGAAAAGTAAATATTTTATCCTGATTCTTATGCCTTTGCTGCTCACTGGCTGCCTGGGCACGCAACATCTTGAGGGGAATCAGAAACGTCTTATCCAGCAATCGATCAAAGCGCCCAAGGAAATCGATGAAGAAGCACTGCGCGAAATGTACGCCCAACGGCCCAACCGCAGGTTTTTAGGACTGCCGATTTATCACCTTGTGGCGATCTACTACTGGGGCGAGCGTAACTACAATAAAGAAAAATATGTGCGCAAGAAGGAACGCTTCGAGCGCAAGTTTGACGCGAAAATTGCAGCGGCAAAATCGACACGCAAAAAAAACAACCTCTCGTTCAAAAAGCAGAAGAAGGTTGCCAGAATGGAGTCATTCATCGCCAACGGCAATCAGCGCATGCAATGGGGTGAAAAAGTTGCTGTATTTGACTCTGGCCTGGTGGAAATCACCGTTAATCGCTTTAAGAACTACCTGGCTTCGGAAGGTTATTACGACAATCGCGTAACGACAACGACAACTAACATTGGCAAATTTATCACGCTGACCTATCGCGTTGATGTCTCCAACCCATACACGATTGATAGTATTTTTTATCGGATTGGCGACTCTGCGGTTTATAAACTGGTGAAAGCAAATGAAGCCTCGAGCTTTATTAAAGTAAACCAACGTCTGCGAAGTGATGACTTTGACAATGAAGCTGAGCGAATTGATCTCCTGTTGAAAGACAATGGCTACTATGATTTCAGCAGGCAGTATATCAGTTTTCCAACGGATACGAGCCTGCTGGGCGACAGGCGTGTTACAATCATGGTCCAGATCCTCGATCCCGCCCGGAGGGAGAATCACAAACAATTTACGATTGACTCCGTTCGTTTCCTTACTGATGCAGGAGTACTAAGACCTGGGCGCACCCGACAAAAGCGTGTATACCGCGACATCCAGTACAGCTACTACGACAACTATTATAGTTTAAAAATTCTGAGTCAGCGGGTTTTTCTCCACAGTGAGAGTTTGTACAACCGCACAAAGACGTTCGAGACACAAAAGCAACTTGCAAACCTTGATGCGTTCAAGTTTGTAAACGTAGTGTACGATACATCGGGTGGGAAATTTATTGCCAACATTTTTACGAGCCCGGTGGATCGTTACGAATGGTCAAACGAGGCTGGGGTTAATGTAACGCAAGGTTTTCCCGGACCGTTTTACAACCTGAATTTCAAGAAGCGCAATATCTTCCGAGGTCTAGAAAATTTTGAATTGAACGCAAGGGCAGGTATCGAGGGCGTTGCGTCTGCCACCGTCTCTGAAAACATTTACAAAAGTATTGAAGCAGGCGCCAATGCTTCACTTATCTTCCCCCAATTCATCTGGCCTTTACGCGAGGCGAGACAAGTACGTCTGGCCAAATACAATCCGAAAACAAGGCTATCCTTAGGCTACACCTATACCGATCGACCGGAATATACACGTGCCGCTACAACCCTATCCAGCACCTATGCATGGCAGAATCAACGAACTACGGAGTACACACTTTCTCTGGCAAATGTCAGCTTGATCAACTCGAATATCAAGTCTGCCGAGTTTCAGGAGGCCCTTGACAACCTCCTTATACTTGGGAACTACAACCTTGTCAACTCATTCCGCGCATCGTTTGTGAGCAGCATGATTTTCGGGATTACCTGGAATCACAACTACGGCAGCATTGACAAAAATTCGGTATTCATTCGCGGTCAATTTGAAACCGGTGGTACTTCCCTGAATTTTATTGATCCCAAGATAATAACCGATCAAGGTCTGCAGTATTTTAAATACTTGCGAGTTGGTGTTGACTTTAGGAGAAACCGAATCCTGAACAGCTTTGCGTCACTTGCCTATCGCGTTAATACCGGAATGACCTATGATTACAGTGGCAACAACACTCTGCCGTATGAAAAGTTTTATTTCGCAGGCGGTAGCCGAAGCGTGCGCGCATGGAGCCCAAGGCGGTTAGGAGTTGGATCTCAGCCCCGCGAACTTGCCGCTGATAAAGATAAGGCAGATGATGGGCAATTTAGTTATCAATTTGAAAAGCCCGGAGAGATTTTGTTGGAAGGCAGTGTTGAGCTTCGTAGCAAACTTGTCGGATTCATTGATGGCGCGCTGTTCATCGATGCTGGAAACGTCTGGTCATTCCGGCAGTATGCTCGCGACACGACCGAAGCCTATACGGGAAACTCACAGTTTCGCGCGAAATCATTTTTGAAAGAGCTCGGTATTGGCACAGGTTTCGGTCTGCGGTTCGACTTCACGTTCCTAATTCTGTGCTTTGATGTTGGTATTAAAGTCTACGACCCGGCAAGACTACCGGGGGATCGTTTCGTATTAGATCGCACCCGATTTTTCAAACCCTATGCAACTCAAAATGCGCAGGGCGAGTGGGGCAATTTTAAAGAACCCGTTGTGTATAATGTAGGGATAGGATATCCTTTCTAATTCAATTGGCAGTTGGCAAAGTCAGTAGGCAATTAGCAGTAGGCAAATCGTGACGTAACTATTTTCCTGTTGCTTTTTCTAACGTGAGGACCGTTGGAGTAAGAAATATCGTCAATCCCCACAGCTTGCCTACTGCTAATTGCCTACTGCCTACTATTTGTCCCCGACAGCTTGCCTACTGTCCATTGCCTACTGCCTACTGCGTATTCTCACCAGCACTAGTATGACAACAATCCCCTCAGCTGGCCACTCACCTTCTCTGCACTTGGCAACATCATCCGCTCAAGATCGACATTCAACGGTACCGCTGGCAGGTTTTCGGCACCGAAGGTCCAAACAGGGGCGTCAAGATACCGGAAGCATTGTTTCGCGATTCTTCCTGCAAGCGACTCGGCAAAGGAATTCATCAACGGCTCTTCAGTGAGGACAAAAACTCTTCCATGCTTTTGTGAGGAATGTGTGATCGCCTCCCAGTCGATTGGATTTAACGTTCGCAGGTCCAGGATCTCAACCTGTCCGGGAAAATTCTTTGAAGCTTCTTTCGCCCAATAGACACCCATGCCGTACGTGATCACGACTGCCGATGATCCGTCCGAAATTTTTTCCACTTCCGCAGACTGAACAACGTTTGCTTTTCCCAGCGGGATAACATAATCCTCATTCGGCTCAATCGTCTTCGCGTCCGCAGTTCCGGCCACTTTCGACCAGTACAATCCTTTATGTTCAAGCAACACAACAGGATTCGGATCATAGAAAGATGCTTTCAACAATCCCTTCATATCAGCAGCGTTTGAAGGATAAACGACCTTGATTCCACGGATTGTCAGCAACGCAGACTCAACGCTACCCGAGTGATACGGTCCACCACCACCATACGCACCAATCGGCACACGGATCAAACTTTGGATAGGAAACTGTCCTTTCGATAAATAACAACTCTTCGATAACTCCTCGACAAGCTGATTAACACCGGGCCAGATGTAGTCAGCAAACTGAATTTCTACGATGGGCTTCGCTCCCACTGCCGACATCCCGGCCGTTGAGCCAACGATGTACGCCTCTTGTATCGGTGTGTTGAACACGCGCTCATCGCCATACTTCTGTGCAAGCGTGGCGGCCTCGCGAAATACTCCGCCCAGCCTTCTTCCAACGTCCTGGCCATAGAACAATGCTTCGGGATGCTTTCGCAAGATTTCATCCACAGCATGAAGCGCGGCATCAACCATAATCACTTTCTCAGCTCCTTTCGGTGAACGTTCACCTATTTCTTCTGTAATTGGCGTTGGCGCAAACTCATGACTGTTGAAGTCATTCTTTTCAGGATCGGGTGACGAAAGCGCCCGCTCATAATCCTGTGCAACTTTCGATACCGCTTTGCCTTCGAGTTGTTGAAGCGTTGATTTCTCTTCGCCATGCTCAAGCAGGTAAGCTCTCAACTTCAAAAGTGGATCCAGTTTTTTATGTAACTCCAAATCTTCCGAGCGATACCATTCTCTCCGCACACCAGAAGTATGATGCCCAAGCAGCGGACATTTAGCATGAACAAGAATAGGCGCGCGTTTCTTACGGGCATATTCAACCGCCTTCTTCATACCTAAATACGAATCGATGAAGTCAGCGCCATCAATTGCCATGCGCTCCATCCCCTTGAAACCTGCCGCGTATTCGTACGCATCCATCGCCCGCATCTCTTTGCCCGTTGCCGAGATTCCCCAATCGTTGTCCTGAACCAGATATATAATCGGTAGCTTCTTCAGCACCGCCATCTGAAACGCTTCCGCAACTTCGCCTTCGGTGACGGAACCATCACCCAACGAGCAGAGCACAATGGGTTTAGCGTCACCCTTCAACAACCCCTGCGATTCCAGGTAAGAAATGCCGTGCGCCATCCCCGTGGCAGGAATCGCCTGCATGCCAGTCGCGGAACTTTGATGAGGAATAGTCGGAAATCCTTTTCGCTTTAATGATGGATGACCATAGTAAGTTCGTCCACCCGAGAAAGGATCGTCCTTCTTCGCCATAAGCTGCAACATCAATTCGAAGGGCTGCATACCGATGGCGAGCAACATCGACTCATCACGATAGTAAAGTGACGCGAAATCAAAAGCTGTGAGTTGAAGACCAGCTGCGATCTGTATGGCTTCATGTCCCGCAGACGTGCTGTGAACATATTTGCTGCAGATCTCGCGGTTCTCATCGTACGTTTCGGCCATGCGCCTTGCTGTACACATCAGCTCATAAGCACGGTGAAGCACCTCCATCGGCACTTCCGTTTTTATCTTTTTTAAAGGGGCTTTCGTTCGCTCTGCAAGAGGCATTTTGAAGAATTTGGTCTCGGCCTAAAGATACAGTTTTTTAAAAAACAATCGTTTGAATAAAATAGGATTGGTTAAATACATGAATCATTCCATATTTGCGAACCTGAAAGCAATGAACCCCACTCCCACCAAAGAAGAAATCAGCGATTGGTTTGTCGGACTTCAAAACTCCATTTGTTCATCCCTTGAGGAAGCTGATGGCAAGGGAAAATTTACGCCTGATCGTTGGGAACGACCGGGAGGGGGTGGCGGTGTTTCGAGAGTATTGTCAGGAGGTAATGTGATCGAAAAAGGTGGCGTCAACTTCTCCGCAGTGTGGGGTAAAACTCCGGAGCAGACGCTGAAGACATTGAACATCACCAATGATCAACAAACTGATTTTTTTGCAACAGGCGTCTCCATTGTACTGCATCCACACAATCCGTTTGTGCCCATCATTCACATGAACGTGAGGTATTTCGAAATGTCGAACGGCATATGGTGGTTTGGCGGTGGGATTGATCTTACTCCTCACTACGTCAATGAGACGGACGCGAGATTCTTTCACACGCAGCTTAAGGAAGTATGCGATCGTTTTGATCCAGGGTATTATCCCGAATTCAAAAACTGGGCGGATAACTATTTCTTCATCCGGCATCGAAATGAAACGCGCGGTATCGGTGGAATTTTCTTCGACAGCCTGAAAGCCAATGACCGGTTCACCAAAAGCGATCGTTTTGATTTTGTAAAAGCGGTGGGATCGGCCTTTGCCCCCATCTATACTGAACTGATGAATAAAAATCGGCAGCACCGCTTTTCTGACGAGCACAAGCAATGGCAATATATCAGGAGAGGTCGCTATGTAGAATTCAACCTGGTGTGGGACCGCGGCACAAAATTCGGCCTCGAGACAGACGGCCGTACCGAGTCAATTCTCATGAGTCTTCCGCCACAGGCCAACTGGCAATACAACCATCGGCCCCCGAAGGGTTCGGAAGAGGAAAAGACGCTACAACTCCTGCGTAAAGGCATTGATTGGATCAACCGCTGACCGCTCATACTTTTAGCTCCCGGCATGTAACACCGTGCACAGATAATTCCTATTTTTGTGATCCCCACTGGCATTAACTAAACGGTCGGCTGTGCTGCCTTTATTGAATGCTTGCAGATGAATTAAAAGAGCAAACCAGGCTGGTGCACGCAGACCTGGAAAAAAAGTTATTAACGCATATCCAGGGCGTTAAAGACACTGGCCGGTATACCCGCCTGCTTGTGCTGATGTATGGGTACTACGCAGCCCTCGAGCAACAGCTTGATCGTTTCAGGCAGGATTTGCCAGACTATAACATCCGAAGAAAATCTCAGGCAATCCTTGATGACCTCGATGTCCTCGCCTATCCCACGAAACAGATCCCGGTTTGTTTAGATGTCCCCTCAATTCATTCCCTGCCGTCTGCGCTCGGTGCCATGTATGTCCTTGAAGGATCAACTTTGGGAGGTAAAATCATTTCTAAAATGTTGTTGAAGCAGGTTCCCACACTCGAGGGCTCGACTCGATTTTTTCAGGGATACAAGGAGGAAAGTATGACGATGTGGCAAAAATTCAAAGAACATCTTCACAGCACGGTCGATGAATCTCAACAGCACGAGACGCATTTTGCCGCTAAAGAAACTTTTGTAAAATTTAAAAAATGGTTGGAGTACCATGACGCAAACTAATTATGATTCCGAGCTGTGCGGGAGCCTGCCGATTCACCTTACAAATTCCATTCAGCCGCATGGCGTATTGGTCATCATCGATCGAAAAAGTTACAACATCATTCAGATAAGTGAAAATGCCGAAGTGGTTTTTGGAATACCATTCGAGGAAGCCCTTAACCGCAATCTCGCGAGTATTATCGGTGAGAAGGAAGTTGAAAGCCTGCAAAAATTTTCAGGTGAATATGAAAATCGCTTGCCAATGACGTGGACGATTGCGAAGAAAGATTTTCTTGTCACGGTGCATAGTCGCGAGCGCTATTTTGTTGCTGAAATTGATCTCACTCCGGTTCAGCGAAACGAGCAGGACAGTTTTGTCAAAGTGTTTCAGGACACCCGTCAGAGCATGTCGGCTATCGAATCGGGTAAAAGTATTGAAGATGTTTGTCGCATTGCTGCAGAGGAATTGAAACGAATTTCAGGATTCGATAAAATCATGATTTACCGATTTGACGAAGACTGGAATGGAACTGTAGTGGCGGAAGTAAAAGAGAAAGGAATGGAATCGTATATGGGATTTACGTTTCCCGCGTCCGACATTCCAAAACAGGCGCGCCACATGTATTCGAAAATACCATATCGGCTGATTCCCGACTCAAACTACAAAGCGGTACGCCTTTATCCTGTGATGAATCCAATCACCCAAAGCTTCATTGATCTGTCAGATACAAACCTTCGCAGTGTCGCAGGTGTTCACCTCGAATATTTACGGAATATGGGTGTGACCGCGTCAATGTCAATTCGCATCCTGAAAGACAACACCTTGTGGGGATTAATTGCCTGTCACCACCGAGCGCCAAACAATCCGAGCTATCAGATGCGCGCTGTGTTTGAATTGCTTTCAAACATCATCTCCTCTAAGATCAGCGCGATGATCAACAGCGAGTCGCACGATTTCGACACAGAGGTAAAGGAGCGATATACGAACGTGCTTGAAGAAGTTTACAAAAAGCAGTCGCTCCAGGAAGCATTCTTTTCGACTCCCGGGGTGTTGGAACTCTTCAACGCTACGGGCGCCCTCATGACGAAAGGCGATCAATATGTTTCCTTTGGAGATGTTCCTGACAAAGCGCAGGTAGACGATCTCATCCTTTGGCTGCAAACGCGGGACATTCCAGCGATCTTCTCAACGGAGTCACTACCTGCCTTGTATGATCAGGCCGATGAATACAAGGAAATTGCGAGCGGATTTCTTGCCATCCGAATGGACTACACGGAAGAGGAATATCTTATTTTATTCAGGCCAGAAGTTGTTAAACTCATAAATTGGGGTGGAAATCCCGAGGAGCGCATCCAGTTTGAGAAAGACCAGCGCAATTACCATCCGCGGAATTCATTCAAGCAGTGGCAACAAAAAGTGAGTGGCACATCAGAAGAATGGGAGAAAGAAGAGTTGCAGGCTGCCGAAAAACTCAGAGCATTCATCATGGAGTACAAGTCCATTAATTCATCGTATCGAAGCTAATGAACCTGGCGGAAGAACTTCCCAAGAAGACGCGGAAGAAAGTTAACGGACACGCAATCGTGGCGATTGGAGCTTCGGCCGGGGGGCTGGAGGCAATCCATTCGTTTTTTGACAGCATGCCCGAAAGCATTAACTGCTCATTCGTCATCATTCAGCATCTTTCGCCAGATCATAAAAGTCTTTTGGTCGAACTCGTGGGTCGTCACACACACATGCACGTGCTGGAAGCAAGACATCAGGCAAGCATCAAGGCGAATTGTGTTTACATTATTCCGAATAATAAATTCTTAACGATACTGAATGGGAAGCTCATGCTTTCCGATAAGCCGCCTGCAAAAGCTCCAAACAATGCCATTGATGTTTTCCTCTACTCCCTTGCGGAAGATCGAAAGGAAGATGCTATTGCAATCATCTTATCCGGTACCGGCACGGACGGAACAAAAGGCATCGAAGCAATTAAAGATGCCGGTGGTTTTGTGATGGTGCAGGATCCTTCGACTGCGAAGTTTGATGGCATGCCCAACAGTGCCATCAATACCGGCATAGCTGACTTGATCCTCCCTCCTACAGAGATGCCGGCAGAGTTGGTCACGTATCTGAATGAACCTGCCCTTCTTTCCACTGCTTCCGGTATTACCGATGCACAACTGGAAGAGATTTTTGCCCTCATCCATCATCACAACGGACACGATTTCCACTACTATAAAACGCCCACCCTCATTCGCAGGATCTCGCGGAGAATGGTGCAGAAGAAAATCACATCAGTAGACGCATATCTGGACCTACTGCGAAGTGATTCCGAGGAATGCACGCAGCTTGGAAAAGACTTTCTTATCGGAGTAACGAAATTCTTCCGCGACAGCGAGGCGTGGGAAATGCTTAAAGAAAAAGTCATTCCGGAAATTATTGAGAAGAAGGATGATGAAGAAATGATCCAGGTATGGGTCAGCGCATGCAGCACCGGTGAAGAGGCATACTCCATGGCTATCGCTATTGATCAGGCGCTCGAAAAAATGAATCGAAAGCTGGACGTTAAGATCTTTGCTACGGACCTCGACAAAGTGCACATAGAAATTGCGTCACATGGCTACTATTCGAACGATATCGAAAAAGATGTATCCACGCAAATCCTCGAACGGTATTTTACAAAAGTAGATAACGGTTACATCGTCAATCCGCGCATTCGAAAACAGATTGTGTTTGCGCGCCATAACATCACGAAAGATCCACCCTTCATTAAGAAAGATATTGTGACGTGTCGCAATATGCTGATCTACATGAACCCCGTGCTGCAGCAGAAAGTATATGCCATCCTGCTCTTCTCAACGCGACTGGAAGGATATCTGTTTCTCGGTTCAAGCGAACATGCGAACTACCTGAAAAGTAACGTGGCGGAAGTGAGTGCGAAGTGGAAAATTTTCAGAAAGGTCACGGATGGCAAGTCGATGAGTTTCACGTTGAACTCTTTCGAGAAACGAAGAGAATCTCCGCTCAAGACAACGAAGCTGTATGACAAAGAACCACCTGTCCGGCACGGCAATATCTGGGAAGAGTTTGAACAGGTACTGAGCGAGGATCTGCATTGTTCTGCATTTTACATCGATCACAACTTTGAGATCAAAAAAGCGATCGGAAATTACTCGAAAGTGCTGTCATTGCCCAACCGCGATTTCAAGTTCCAGCTTCTTCAGATGATCCCCGCGGAAAATTCGACACTCATTGGAGCTGAGATCAAACGGGCGTGGCGAAACAAGCAAAAGATCCATCTTCGTTCGATCCGGTTCCAACGGGATAACGATGTCAGTTATTTCAATATCGTCATCAAGCCACCAGTAGGATCGCATCTTGAAAACCTTACGTTAATCACCATTGTCGAAAACTTCAACGAGACAAAGGCGAATCTGAAGGCTAATACACGTCCGGAAGATTCTAAGAGTATTGACGAATACGTGGCCTCGCTTCAGGACGAGCTTCAGGAAACGAAATACAATCTCCAGCTGGCCCTTGAAGACCAGGAGACAACCAACGAGGAGCTGCAATCCAGTAATGAAGAATTACTCTCAGCAAACGAAGAGCTTCAATCCTCAAATGAAGAATTACAGTCCGTTAACGAGGAACTGCATACGCTCAACACCGAGCATCAGCTGAAAATAAAAGAGCTGCTG
>DASWTM010000202.1:0-18968 GCA_036402115.1 Chryseosolibacter sp. | reverse complement strand
AGATAGGTAAGCCAGTCATGTGCGTGAATCAAATCGAATTCATTTTGTGCAGCGATGACTCCAGCGACTTCAGCGTACTTTGTAACTTCGTCAAGCAATGACGGACCGTATTTACCTGTGAAATTATACCGAACACCTTCTTTCCTTTTTATCGCCTGATTTGACTCCAAAACGAATTGATAATTCCATTCTTCTATGGTTTCAAAAGTCTCTGTAGTAGAATAAGGCTTGAGGCCGGACTCAACCATAATTCTTTTCGAACCATGAAATTCTTCCGTAGTGCACAATGGCAACGTAAGAGTCTCCTCTCCAACTATAACAGCTGAGGCATTGATTAACGGGATCGTTTCATCGCCATAAGCCTTTGGTACTACAAACAAAAGGTTAACTCGTTGTTGAAGTAAAGCTTGCGACAGACCAAAACAGGCAGTGCCGAGGCCACCGGAAATATGAGGGGGAAATTCCCAACCGAACATCAAAACTGTCATGCGTTGTTGATTTATGCAAAATTCCCAAGCAATGGCCGGTTACTAAATGATCGACCCGTCAATCAGACATGATCTTTATCATTGAGCGCACTTAATCTCGCGTAAAAAGCAGAACAGCCACTTTGAGTGCAAATATCAAGATCACAATGACGGCCAGGAACATCAGGACCCGTGCCAGCGGACCTGTAATCACCCTGCTGAAATAGAACGCGATAACCAAAACTGCCAGTACAATTTTGACTATTGCGTCTGCTGTCTCCAGATTCTTTGTCATACCTTTATAATTAAGCTGACATAAAGAAATCAAATAGAAACAACGACAGCAGTGACGGCCATCATCAAATTAGCATACATTTAGAATTGCATATGGGAAGAGACGCTTTCAGGAAATAGGCGGTGAAAGAACAATTATCTCAGGAGTTTCTCCAGCTTCGGTTTGTTGATTACTTTCAGTCCATCACCGGAGATTTCAATCAGACCTTCATCTTTAAAGTCAGCGAGTGTACGATTAAGTGATTCAGTTGCTGTTCCAACAACATTCGAAATATCTTTTCTTGCAATAGTGATCAGGCTCTCTTTATTGTTGCTGGCAAATCTGTCATTCATCTTCAGCAGCGCACTAGCAACACGCTGCCTTACGGATTGATACGCAATATCAAGCAGCCTGTTCTCCATCTCTTCCAGGTTATTCGAAAGCATCTTGATGAATTTCCGGGCTACATCTTTGCTGGAGTATATGAGTGTTATGAAATCATGTTTTGGAATGATCGTGATTTTGGCATCATCAAGTACTTCAGCATTCTCATTGTAGGCCTTGTCTTCCAACAGTGGCACAAAACCAAGAAAATCGCCCTCGCGGTGAATGCCGGTAATTAACTCCTTACCGTCATAATTTACCTTGTAGGTTTTCACCTGCCCTTTTTCTATGAAGTATAGATCGTTGGGCGTTTGACCTTCCATGAATATCAGGTCCTTCTTTTTGAAAGATCGTGACGGCCTATTCTCCGAGAGCTTTTGAAAATCCTTCAGCTCGCGCGTCTTGCTGAAGAAGGCGCTGACATCATCAGGACTATTCCCAAAAGCGGTCTTCATCAGCTCATTTTTCTTCAAGCGCATCTCAACCACCTTCAAAAGGTCAACACCATCGAAAGGCTTAGTTATATAATCATCAGCGCCAAGGTTCATTCCAACGCGAAAATCAGACTTATCTGCCTTCGCTGTTAGAAAAATAAAGGGAATGCTTGCGGTCTCAGAATCTTTGTTGAGGATATGTAGCACGCCATACCCGTCAAGCTCCGGCATCATGATATCACAGAGGATCAGATCGGGATGGGTCTGCTGAGCCAGATCAACACCAACCTTGCCATTTGGCGCGTGTGTGACATTATACTTTGCAAGTTGTAAGATGCTCGAAATGTTTTCCGCCATCTCTACATTGTCTTCGATGAGTAAAATGTTATAACTCATAAACTAACGAAAATTGGGATTCCTGGTAATGCTATTCTCCTACAACCAATAGACTCTGCTAACCTACTCTAAGCTCATTAAGAAGGTAATGATACACGTCAGCGCGAAACATGATTAAAATCAGGTGCTAACCGAAGACATTTAACGAACAACAATGGACTCGATCAAGTGCGTTGAACCACTCGTAATAGTTACTTTTTAATGAACGAGAACAGTTTTTTCTTGAATTTTCGGATTGCGTTGTGCAGGGCCAGTATCTCCCCGAGTGCTCTTTTGTGCGCTTCACGATAAACCTGTTCCTCCGCCATTGAAGCTGTTTTATAAACAGATCCCAAAAGGCGCTCGTGACTGGTAACACTCGTTTCGACTTTATCGAGTTCCTCACCGTTTAACCGCACCAGCTCTTTTTCAATGTTGGCTAACTCTTCGTTTGGAAATGACTTGCCAAATTGCTTATGACGAAGCATGTGATAGAAGAAAGTCATTTCATCTCTCCAAAAAGAAAGCTCATTTAGCCATTCAAGGCTCTCGGCATGCAAGGACTCCAACGGTGCTTCAAGCAAATATTCGGTCCTCGAAGATCTAAGTAGTTCCATATCACTTTATGTTAAGGTTTTCTCACTTATCGGGAAATCCGTATTCATATCCCAAAACTAGTGACACCCTTTGAGATCAGACGATGATTGAAATCACCGTGTCGCTGTGATTGTTGATCGCTCATGACGCAAATCATCAATTTCCCAAATGAGCATCATCGTTGCGATGCTCGCCTGAATGTAAGTTGACAAAAAACACTTCTATGAAAAGAATACTTGTTCCTTGCGACTTTTCGAAGCAATCCAATGAAGCCTATAAGCTCGCCCTCGACCTCGCAGCCAAAACAAAGGGCGAAATCATGCTCATGCATGTGATTCCGATTTCAAACTTATACACAACGGGGCTGGCGGGTGAAGCTCTCGCTTTCGACCCGGTATACTTTGGACGAATGGAAGGTGACATAAAAAAGGAATTCGAGAAGATGAAAAAAAAGGTGGCAGACAAATCAATAGCCATAAATTCAGAAATTGTCTATGGCGATCTGGTTGTGAGCGTCAAGAATGCGATAGAAACCTACAAGATTGACCTCGTCATCATGGGTACATCCGGATCGTCAGGCATCAGCGAAATTTTCATTGGATCGAATACGGAGAAGGTTGTGCGTTTCTCACCAGTTCCCGTACTGGCCGTACGAAAGGCGATAAACCTGGAAGCCGTAAGGAACATACTGTTACCCTCTACGCTTGATTTGAACCAGACGGATTTCATTAAAAAGTTGAAAGAGCTCCAGAAGTTTTTTGAGGCCACGATACACATCCTCCATATCAATACTCCTATTCATTTTAAACGTGATGCCGAAGCCACCGAAGCTATGGGGGAATTCGTAAAATACTACAAGCTCACTAATTACAAGCTTCACTTCAGAAACTACTCCCGGGAGGAAGACGGCATCGTTGACTTTGCGTACGATGAAAAGATCGATCTTATTGCGATGGCAACGCATGCGCGTAAAGGGTTGTCACATCTCTTTAATACGAGTGTCACAGAAAACGTAGTGAACCGACTTGAAATTCCAATCTGGACTTACTGCCTCAAAAAGTAATCCCTATATCGGTTCTACCTGAGCAAATACGACCACGTAATTGTGTCCGTACTTTTTTGCACACTTCGGGCAATAAGGAAAATTGATGTAGTATTTTTTAGAAACCATTGAATTTGCTGCGAGGTATTCGTCTGTCTTCCGGAGGCATTGTGGCACCTCACCATAGGAGGCTTCGAACACCTTGGTGAAAAAAGCGCCCGACAGCCTCTCGATCTTCGCTCCGGGAATTTCCTGGGTTATATACATGAAGAGTTCTGCTTTGAACGGAGAAGGGTCATGCGCCAGCAACAGAAACTCATTTGGTCCGGGTGCTGCGCCAGCATTTTCCGCCAGTTTCCACATCCTTCCGATTGCTTTCGCATAAGTGCCAGGCAGTGGTATATGGAGAAATTCGGGAATCGAATCTTTTAAAAACAACTTTCCCTCCCAATGGTGCTGAACATTGTCCCACAACTTAGCATCAAAGTAAGCACAGCAGATCTCACTATCCTGCGCTGTAGTTCTTTCTTCCTGGGTAAACATAATTATCGAGTTTTAATTCTTAGGTGAGTGCAAGCGCTTTGTTTTTCTTCCATCTTACGTTAAGCAGTATGCCGCCAAAACTCATGCACGCTAACAGCAGCATTATAAGCGGACCAACAACCGGTGTAAGCGATGCAAGTTTCAGAAAGATAAAGATCCCGAATGCGGCAAGAACAACCCTACCGTTGGCCCACGATCCCTGGTAATAGACGTTGTTGATCCAGTTCGCTGCCAGCAAAGAAACAATCACTGTGGCAAGGAGCAGGATGGTCACGTAAGCAATGAGTGACAGGATTCCAAGTGGTATGCCGATAATGGTGATGAAAGTAATGACGATGGCGATAGGTACACCCACCATGAAAAGAAAGCCCACGCCCAACGATTTCAATGATGCTTCCTTGACTGTATTAGCCGCGCTGCTCAACACTGCACTGAACAGAAAGTGGACAAGTAAGATCATTACCAGGGCAGTGCCCAAATACCACAGGACCATCATGAACGAAGCAAAGCCGAGGTAATGCCATTTGCCATTTTGAATCTCCAACGCTGAATCAAAAATTGGTTCTCTTCCTTGCAGTGAGTTCTTGAAATCGACCGCGCCTGATCTATCCCAATAACGAACATCCTTATTGAATTTTGCCTCTGACCCTACTTCAATACTTTCCCCTGCCAACACTGCATTTCCCAGGACATTTCCGTTGATCGTTATCTTCCCGCCTTTCGATTCCAGTTCCCTTTCTGTAGTACCGTTTAGCGTGAAGGTACCTGAAGCGTTGCGCAGATCCCCTGCTATAACTCCGTCTACAATCACCTCCCCGCCAGTGCTCAACACATTCCCTGACACAGAGGCTTTTTTCAAAATCTCAATTTCTCCACCCGTAACCACGAAATCTCCAGCGACATTTCCTGCCAGCACAATTTTCCCTCCACCACACCTGATGTCATCGGCTACGAATCCATTGAGCGTAATATTTCCACCCGCTACGAGTATGTCCTGCGTCACCGTGTCATTCACGATGATAGTGCCTCCGGCAACAATTAAATCGCCCCTCACTGGAGCATCAACCGTAACGGTGCCACCTGCAACGTAAAGGTCGTGGTTGACCGGTTCATCAATGCGCACATTTTCGCCTGATTTAAGTTGTGCCTGTACCACTGATGAGGTCAGCACTATGCCGGCTAAGAGAATTAAGAAAAGGGTTTTCATATGTAAATAGTTATTGTCTTGAATATCTGACTTTGTGCCGAACGAGTTCATAAATATTGAAATCGATTTTTTTGAACAGCAAAATTGCGTAGGCACTAGCCATAATCAACGTAGACGGAAACGCAGAACCAAGTCCAAGCGGTGCAATGGCAATGAGAAATGTAATCGCTCCGATCATTGCAGCCTTCATCATCTTTCCGGTATAGCACGTAAACACTCCAATGAATAACTGGCAGACCGCGATCAGCAAAATGTATCGCTGCGCATGGGCGCTGAATGGGCCAAGTATAATAGATTGGTAGAGCCTGCTCGCTGTCAGTTCACCAAAGCCAATGTAGATCTGCGGATCGGTGAAAGCGAAGTAGGAATTTACAACAGAAGCGCCAATGAAGGTTGCTCCCAGCATCACGCGTGCACTTGTCGGCCAACGCATAGCCAGGATTGCCGTAGCAACAGCCAGCACGTTGCTTACCGTAAAGGGTAGTGAAAATTCGTAGTCCATAAAAAACAATTTGTGATGCGAACGTAATACCATTTAGAGAAAGCGCTCAATGAGAAAGGTCATCGATTCCAAGGACTTACATTGGCTGTCACAACGGTATCGTTGCCCATGATGAATATCGTCATGAGCACTGACCAATATCATGTCAATTCAAAACGAATGCACCTAATGTTGGGAATTGCTAATCCCTATGGTCCCCATGCTTTCCCTGTTAATGGCATTGTTCAGCTATTTGCAACATCAGGAACTTACCGCACAACAAGTGGTACAAAAAGCAACCGACAAAATGCGGGGCGAAACGTCTCAAGCGAGCCTTACGATCAGAACGGTTCGGCCGACATGGAATCGTGAAATGAAAGTGAAGACATGGACGAAAGGAGAAAAATTTGCAATGATTGTTGTGGAGAGTCCAGCGAAAGAGAAAGGAGTAGCATTTCTGAAACGCAACAAGGAAGTGTGGAACTGGATTCCAACACTTGAACGCTCCATTAAACTTCCTCCGTCCATGATGTCTCAATCGTGGATGGGCACCGACTTCACCAATGACGATCTTGTGAAAGAATCTTCCATGGTAGAAGATTACGATCATAGCTTTCGTGGCGACACTATCATTTCCGGCCGCAACTGCCATATCATTCAAATGATACCGAAACCTGAAGCTGCGGTCGTATGGGGAAAACTTATCATCTGCATTGACAAGGACGACTTTATCGAATTGCACACGCGCTTCTATGATGAAGACGGTACTCTTCTTAACACGATGAACGCCTACGATATCAAGCTGATGGATGGGCGGCTGATTCCCACGCGCATGGAGATGATACCAGCGGATAAGCCCGGTCAGAAAACGGTTTTGATCTATAGCAACATCTTGTATGACAAACCCCTGGCGGAAACCTTCTTTACACTTCAGCAACTAAAAACCATCAACTGATATGTGGCTTGCGCTTGCATGGAAAAACCTTTGGCGAAACAAAAATCGAACAGCGATAACCATATCAGCAATTTTTTTTGCAGTGATATTGTCTGTCAGCGCGAGCAGCTTGCAGGATGGCGTGTTTGACAACTTTATTCGAAACATGGTGGGCTATTATACCGGATACATCCAGGTTCATCAACGCGGTTATTGGGAGCACCAGGTACTGGACAATTGTCTGAGTCAAAATCCAACGTATGAGGCGAATTTAAACAGCTTATCGAACATTGCGGCAGTTGCGCCACGCATTGAATCCTATGCGCTGGCATCGTCAGACGAAACGAGCCGCGGCTGCCTCGTGGTCGGAATAAGCCCGGATGAGGAGAATAAAATTACTTCTCTTCAAAAAAGGATAATTGCGGGATCCTATTTCGCCAGGGCTGACTCCAATGCCGTGATCGTATCTGAAGGCTTACTAAAACGGCTTGACCTGCGTATATCCGACACGTTGTATCTGATCAGCCAGGGATACCACGGGTCGATGGCTGCAGGGAAATATCCTATCAAAGGCATTATGAAATTCGGAGCGCCTGAACTTAATGATCAGCTCGTGTTTATGCCTCTGAAAACTGCCCAGGAATTTTACTCCGCCCCCGGTTTACTTACCTCCTACGTATTAGGGTTGAAAACAGATTCTAAACTGAGTTCAACTGTAGGCGCGGTAACTGAACTTTCAGCCGGAATGGAGTATGAGGTTATGAGCTGGAAGGAACTCCTTCCTGATGTCGATCAGCACATCACGATGGACAAAGCCAGCATGTTCATCATCCTGATTATACTCTACCTCCTGATCTGCTTTGGGATCTTCGGGACATTGCTGATGATGACGGTAGAACGAAAGTATGAGATGGGTATGCTTGTCGCGATCGGAATGAAGAAGTGGAAACTCGCCATGCTATTTATCATTGAATCGTTATTAAGCGTTCTGCTTGGCTGTCTTGCAGGGTTGGTGGCCAGCATACCAATTGTATATTATTTAAAGGAGCACCCCATCCGGATCGGTGGAGAACTTGCGGAAAGCTTCAAGCGATTCAACTTTGAACCGGTGTTTCCGGCTTCCATGGAGTTGGCAACATTTCTGACACACGGTGCGATCGTTTTCTGTATCGGACTCATTTTATCGGTTTATCCGGTAATCGTAGCACTTCGAATTAATCCCGTTAGGGCAATGAAAAAATAGGTTATGATTATTCTTGTAATGGCGTGGCGGAATATCTGGAGAAACAAAGTAAGAAGCGCAATTATTATGTGCTCGGTCGCAATCGGGCTCGTAGCCGGATTATTCGTACTCAGTCTCTACAAAGGCATCCTGGAAGATCGTGTCAGCACGGTTATACACACGGAGGTTTCCCACATTCAACTTCATCATCCAAAATTCAAAGAAGACTATGAAGCAAAATTTGTTGTCGCGCGTACTGACTCGGTGTTGAGTAAACTTCGGGGAGTCCCAGGCATTAAATCAATATCAGCCAGAACAGTCAGTCAGGGAATGCTGATGACTGGCACGGGATCTACGGGTCTTCAGATCATCGGAGTGGATTTAGCGAATGAGAAGTTAGTCTCTCAGTTAGACTCGAAAATCATCGAAGGAGCTGGATTTGGTGGAAAAAGAAAAAATCAGATTATCATTGGAAAAAAACTTGCCGACAAGATGCACCTTCAACGTGGGAACAAGGCTGTCCTCACGTTCATTGACCCTGAGAGCAATATTGTTTCAGCAGCCTTTCGGATTGTGGGCATCTATCGAACAGACAATGCACCCCGGGATGAAAGGCTCGTGTACGTTCAACGAGATGACCTCAACAGTCTCCTGGCAATTGGCGCGAGTGCTCATGAAATTGCCATTATCCTTGACGATGTCAATAGTGTAGAAGCAACTGCCTCGTCCATAAAAGCCCTGTTCGAAAATATGCAGGTAGAAACGTGGAGTGAAATCTCCCCGGAGACAAAGCTGATGATCGACACTACGGATTCTTACTCTAACATCTTTATTATGATCATTATGCTCGCGTTGTCATTCGGCATTATAAACACTATGCTGATGGCCGTTCTGGAAAGATCAAGGGAGATAGGAATGCTTCTCGCTGTCGGCATGAACCGTGCGAAGATATTCAGCATGATTTTAACGGAAACGATTTTTCTCACATTAACCGGAACGCCTCTCGGAATTCTGATCACGTGGCTCATCGTGCAAATCTATCAAACAAAAGGGATTGACATTTCATCTATTGGAGGAATGACGATGTCAGAATTTGGATTCAGCTCCATGATCTATCCGGCTTTTCCTTGGGAGAAAATGCCGAATGAATTAATGATCGTGACAGGTGCAGCACTTTTCTCCGCGTTGATTCCAGCCATCAAGGCTATCCGTCTGAAACCAGTAGAGGCCCTTCAAAAGTAAAAGACTATGACAACTGTAATCGATGCACATAATGTCCGAAAGGTTTATAATCCCGAAACCGTTCCTGTTATCGCAGTGAACAACGTACACCTTCACATCGAAAAGGGGGAGTTTACTGCGCTCGTTGGTCCATCAGGTTCCGGAAAAACCACCCTGCTGAATCTGATCGGTGGCCTTGATAGACCAGACGCGGGCAACATTATTATCAATGATGTAAACATCACCAGCCTGTCGCCCAACGAACTGATTGACTTCAGACTTCACAACATTGGCTTTGTATTTCAATCGTTCAACCTTATCCCCGTGTTGTCTGCGAGAGAAAATGTGGAACTCATTATGCAACTCCAGCAGGTTGATAAAAAAGAGATTACGGATCGCGTCAACAAATTATTCGCAGAAATTGGGCTGTCAGACAAAATGAATAGCAGACCGGCTCAGCTCTCCGGTGGACAGCAACAACGCGTGGCTGTTGCCCGGGCACTGGCATCCCGACCGAAATTTATTCTCGCTGACGAACCTACTGCGAACCTCGATTCAAAATCAGCAGCGAACTTACTGGACATCATGCTGGATCTGAACAAACAGGAGGACATGACCTTCATTTTTTCAACACACGATCAACGTGTGATTGAAAGAGCCAGGCGCGTAATAACCCTGGTTGACGGCCAGATTGCTTCAGATACCGCTGCCGTGGATGTTCGGCTAAAACACGAGATGAGTTCATGAGATACTTCGTTATCATCGGGATGGTTTTACGGGCCTATGCTGGGTTGGCGCAAGACTCATTGGAGCACAAACTGCAGGTAAAGGGCTATGTAAAAGATCTGCAGGCGCTAAACTTTCAGGAGAATTTTTCTAACCTCGTCACTGGCAACCTTATTCATCACCGGGTCAATCTGCGTTGGCAACCCGTCAAGGCAGTATCCACCGCTGTGGAAGTTCGAAATCGTTTTTTCTGGGGCGAAGAAATTGTCACGATCCCTGCTTTTTCACGTCAGCTAACAATGAACAATGGACTACTCGACCTAAGCTGGAACGCACTCGACAAACAACGCATGATCTTTAATACAACTATCGATCGGTTGTGGATCGAGTATACACGTGAAAAGTGGAACCTTCGTGCGGGAAGGCAACGGATCAATTGGGGAATCGGAACAACCTGGAATCCAAACGATATATTCAACACGTTCAACTTCCTGGACTTTGATTATGAAGAGAGGCCCGGCATAGACGGAATTAAGTTTCAATATTATACGAGAGCGATGGATCACGTAGAAACCGCCATCGCTTTTTCACAACGAGCCGAAGACATTGTGGGCGCTGTTCGGTATTTTAAGAACATTGCCAACTACGATTTGCAGCTCCTCGCGGGCTTCTTTCATAAACAGCCAACCCTTGGGTTCGGCTGGTCAGGTAGCATAAAGGAAACAGGCTTTAAGGGAGAACTTCAATACTTTCTAAAAAGAGGTCCTGCAGGCCAACAACTCAACACTGTTATTGAAGCCGATCATGTTTTCTCAAAAGGATGGTACCTGAACCTGGCAGCGTTCTACAATAGCGCGGGTGTGAAATCCAGTGCCGAAATACCCGCGCTCATAAATTTCCAATTCACCCCTCGTAACCTGATGCCAACCGAGTGGAATTGTTCTCTATCATTTTCAAAGGAGATCTCACCACTGATTGCCGTGAACGTAACCTTTATCTATTCACCAGGTACGAATTTGGTGCTGGCACTTCCCGGACTAGCTTACAGCGCCACTGAAAATCTTGACATCAACCTTGTCTGGCAGTCATTTTTCATAGACCAGCAATCCGGATTCGATGACTTGTCACATCGATGTTTCCTCCGCTTCAAGTGGAGTTACTGATCCACGGAGCTTACCGTTGTTAAGAGGGCCTTTCCAACGATCGATCTGATGCCTGATAGCCTCGATGCATTTTGTGGTTGCTTCTTCAAATGTGCTGTTTTGTTTACGGGCAAACAGGTCGTTGCCGCTAATCACCAACCGCAGTTCACAAACCTTGTCTTCTTTTGTGCTGGACTTGTCAGTCTTTAACAGAACTTGCGCTTCCTGGATCCGATCACCGTAAACGGAAAGTTTCATAACATTTTCTGTGACGTACTCCGTCAATTTCTTTTGCGCCTTGAAGTCAGGTGTTTGAATTGTTATTTTCATTGGGTTATCTCATTTTATTCGTGCCTGTGCGTGAACTCGTGTTTCACCGGTTTCGCTTCCTTTTTCTTCAAGTCTTCGATCCATACATGCAGGTATGCAATAAGATCATCGATGTCAGGACTCGCGCCATTTTCGATATACGAACCAGATGTGGCCATCCCGAGTAGCATGCATTGCGGCAGGCTTAGGCCTGAGATCAAGCCAAGTGAATATCCTGCGTTAAGATTGTCACCGCCACCGGTGAGCACCTTCGGTTTGGTCACGAGTCGTCCTCGCAACTCCAGAGTCTCGTGTTGTGTATACAGAATGGATCTGTCAATCGGGTGAACGAGCAACGAATGAATGCTTATTGACCGATACAAAAATTCGCCAGCCTCGAGAACCGAGGGCAGCTTATCCCTCTCTTTCACAAAGTCAACCCCTCGTAACGCGGCCCAAATCTTCAAGGTCTCGTTTTCATTCAATCCCAGCGTCACTTTTCCATAAGGTGAAAACTCGCTGATCAGATCAAGCACTTCATCAATCTGCTCCGTTGTTTTCTTTGACGGATCACACAGGTCAAAAAGGAAATGAAAGTCGTGGCGTTTGAGCGGCTTGATTACTTCTTCCAGGATTCCCTGCCAAATGTCACTGGCATGAGGCAGATTTGCCCAATCGACAAATGCAAGCAAAGCGCTCTCCGATATTGCCTTCGAGATCTTTTCGAGACCCGCCACTGCCTTCACATGAGACCAGTTGTACTGATTGAACACCTGAAGCTCGGAGAAGATCAGTTTTCCATCGTCAAATTCCACTGCATCGCTTAACCCGGGGTCGAGAACACTTATTGACTCGCACATCGGACTCATGCGGGAAAATACTTCGTGACGCTGCGGATAGCCCATGCTTCCCACACAATACGTGGAAATCCCCAGCTTGCCGAGCGTGTTCGAAAGAATCGGACCGTTGCCCCCAAGCTTGACTCGCTGGGTGTCCATCTGCACTTGTCCGCTCTTGCCGGAGGCCATGAGTAATCGCCCTGCAAATTCACGGATGGATTCAAAGTAGACGGTCCGGGTATTTTGCTTCTCCTTGACTGCTTTTTTTATTTTGTCGACAAAGCCATCAAATCCCACAAACACCTTCTTGCGAGATACTCTTTCAATGGAACTAATCAGCTTGCGAAGTTCCACGAGTGTTGAAATGTCTGTTTGCATAGGTGGCGCTTTAGTCGGCAAGAATCTCTGTGTCTATTTCGAGCCGGTTTCTCACAGTGGCGATCCCCGGAATCCGATGCGCAACTTCTTCTGCCTGTTGTCGCTCAGCCCATGATCTGACCCTGCCAGTTAGTTCCACTTCATTTCCGTTCACGGATACGGAGATGTTCGCTGCATCAACTGTTGCACTTCGGTGAAAGGCTGCGGTGATCTTCTTTTTGATGTCACGAGGCTCAGCATTTTTTGGTTTGATCTTGATTCTATTGATGATGCCCTTAACGCCTTTCAGGTTTTCAATTGCTCTCTCCGCTGCCTTACGTTCATAATCCCATTGTACGGAGCCGTCAAGATATACCCAGCCGTTGTCGACTTTGATGTCGATCAGGTCCTCATTAACACCACTGCCAGGTCAAGGCGTTTCGGATTGCCAGCCCGATAGTAGAATCACTGGTCGGGTCTGAGGTCTCGCCTCCTTTGACATCAATATCAACTGCAACCACTTTTACACCAGCAATTCGCTGCGCAGCGTTTTCAGCAGCAAGCCGCTGAAAGTAATAGTCCACTGTGCCGGACAATGTCACTACTTCATCTTTTACAGATACGCCTATTTGGGGCGCAATCTTGGTCAGTTGAGGGTCCCAGCGGATTTCTTCCAGGACATCCTCTCTTATTTGAATATCAGATTTCATTTTTTTAAGAGCGTTAAATTTTGAAACAAAAAGGCGGAGACAATCCGCCTTTAACAAACCATCTGAATGAATAAGGCATCCAACCGCTGAAGCATTACTTATGACACCGCGACCTTGTGGACGGGCTTGACCGGTGTTTCTTTTGCTTTTGGAATCGATACCTTCAGAACGCCATTCTCGTACTTCGCATCGATATTTCCTTCTTTAACATTTTCTGGCAAAGAGAATGAACGGCTGAAGGAATTGAATGAATACTCCCTTCGCGAATACTCGCCATCCTTCTCTTTCTTTTCTTCTTCTTTTTGCGCGCTAATCTTGAGCGTGTGGTTGTCAACTTCAACGTTGAAGTCCTTTCGCTCCAGCCCTGGCGCTGCAAGTTCTACCATGTACTCTTTTGGAGTCTCTGAAATGTTGGCAGTTGGAACGTTGATGCCAAGCCGTGAAGGGAAGAAATCATTCTCAAGGTTGAAAAAATCCTTTTCGTTGAAGAAATCGGTAAGCAAAGAAGGGAAACCTCCGTTTTTTCTAACTGTTAAGTTCATATATACCTCCGTTTTTTTTATTTAAAACTAATGCGCGCGGCCAGGGTTTGACGATGATCATAGTCTTCCACCGGGAAGATTTTTGTCGTGTTCCCATTTATGATTTTCATTGGATGGAAACATGACCATTATCATGATGACTCCTTTCTTTTGCTGATACATTGTAGAATGCAACAAACCGAGGAATTCAGAGGACTAGCTGAAGACGAAGTTCTGCGTCTCCGCAAACAATACGGATGGAACAGACTTGACCTGAAAGAAAGGCATCCTATTGTACGATCGCTGGTCAGGGCTTTGAAGGAACCGATGTTACTCCTGCTGATACTGGCGTCAACAATTTATTTTCTCACGGGAGCCTATGCAGAAGGAATTTTTATGGCGGCCGCGATTGTAGCAGTTTCCTTTATTTCTCTTTATCAGGAATCAAAAAGTGAAAAAGCATTGAAAGCATTGAAGGCATATGCTCAACCCAAAGCTAAAGTGATCCGCGGTGGAGTTGAAGCGCAAGTTGCCACAGAAGAACTTGTGCCCGGTGACATCTTTATCATTCAGGAAGGAGAAATTATTCCGGCAGACGGTGTTGTTGTGCGTGCCAACGATTTCACAGTAAACGAATCGCTTCTTACAGGCGAGTCGCTACCCGTCAACAAATCTGAAGCACAAAACGACATGGTCTTCCAGGGTACGCTCGTTGCATCCGGTCTGGCAATTTGTAAGAGCACGGCAACCGGCACGCGAACCAGGATGGGTCAAATCGGAAAAAGTCTTCAACAGATCCAGGAAGAAAAATCTCCACTGCAAATTCAAATTCAGGACTTCGTTCGTAAAATGGCAATTGGAGGTTTGCTGATCTTCGTCATCATCTGGATCATTAATTTTTCAAAAACGCTCTCGGTTGTCGATAGTCTTCTCAAGGCGCTTACGCTGGCGATGAGTATTTTGCCTGAAGAAATTCCGGTGGCATTCGCGACTTTCATGGCACTGGGCGCGTGGCGACTGATACAACTCGGGATCATCGTAAAGCAAACCAGGACTGTCGAGACGTTGGGTAGTGCCACAGTAATATGCGTAGATAAGACGGGCACGTTGACCAAAAACGAAATGGAGTTGGCGATGATCTACGACTTTGATTCCCAAGATCTTTATGAGAAGCCCGACTTTCACAAGGCTAAATTGGTGATTGAAATTGCCATGTGGGCAAGCGAACCAATTCCGTTTGACCCAATGGAAAAAGCGCTACATGAAGCATATAAGAGTACGCACCCAAATGACGAGCGTCAAACAAGCAAGATGGTGCGCGAGTATCCTTTGGCTGGCGTCCCTCCTTTTATGACACATGTTTTCGAAGATAAGGATGAGAAAAGAGTCATCGCAGCCAAAGGTGCACCTGAGGCGCTTATCAAGCTTTGCAACCTCACTTCAATCCAAAAAGAAACTATCAAAGAGGCATTCAGTCGAATGGCATCGCAGGGATTTCGCGTGTTGGCCGTAGCAGATGTCTCGGATCAGAACACGGAGCTGCCGGAGAAACAGGAACAGTTTAGGTTTTCATTCAAAGGACTTGTTGCATTCTACGATCCACCGAAAGACAACATCTCAACGGTGCTTGCCAACTTCTATAAGGCGGGAGTTGCGGTGAAAGTAATCACGGGCGATAATACTATCACCGCACAAACGATTGCCCGGGCGATCAATTTCAAGGGCAGCGAGAAGTATACTACCGCGGAGGAGTTGATGACAATGTCGCCCGATCAGATTCAGGAAACCGTTTTAAATGTCAACATGTTCACACGCATGTTCCCCGAAGCGAAGCTAAAAATCATTGAAGCACTGAAGCGCAGTGGCAATATTGTGGGGATGACAGGCGATGGCGTAAATGACGGGCCGGCTTTGAAAGCCGCACACATTGGTATTGCTATGGGTTCCAAAGGATCTGATGTTGCAAAGGAAGCATCTGCCCTGGTGCTGTCAAATGATGACCTGAGCGGAATGGTCGAGGCTGTCGCGATGGGTAGAAAGATCTATAACAACTTGAAGAAAGCAATTCAGTATATAGTATCAATACACATTCCAATAATTCTGATCGTTTTTCTACCGCTGGTCCTTGGATGGATTTACCCGGCTGTCTTCACTCCCGTTCATGTCATATTCCTGGAGCTGGTCATGGGCCCGACATGTTCTATTATTTATGAAAATGAACCGATTGAAAAGAATATTATGAATGAAAAGCCCAGACGCTTTACAAAAACGTTTTTCAGTTTACGCGAACTATCGATCAGCATTCTTCAAGGATTGGTGATCACTGCTGGGTTGTGTTTTGTTTACTGGTATGCGTTGCAGCATGACGGGTCACTTGCTAGCGTTACTTCAATGGTTTTTGTAACACTGATTACGGCCAACATTTTCCTTACGCTTACCAACCGATCGTTTTACTATTCGATGCTCACTACGCTAAAGTATAAGAACCGCCTGATGCCAATAGCCATTGGGTTAACTGTCCTCATTACGTTCACCATCTTTTCGATTTCACCATTAAGGACATTCTTTGGCTTTGAATTGATTACATCCGCACAACTACTCGTATGCATTTCAACTGGCTTTATCTCAGTTACATGGTTTGAAATTGTTAAATGGAGAAAGCGGGCACTGACACGAAATTAGCGTAGGGGCGCACCAGAACATCTGTCAATGGCCTGTAGAAGTTCCTTTGTATCGAATGGTTTCCGAACATATCCGTTTGCACCAAGTCCCATAGCTTTTTCTACTTCTTTCTTTTCACCACTTGCCGTTACATAAATGAAAGGGATTGATGAGGTGACAGGGTTGTTCTTTAGTTCGCGGATCACTTCATAGCCATTCACCTCCGGCATCATGATGTCACAAAGAATGATGTCCGGCTTGGAACGCTCAGCCAGTGTCAGCCCGACTTTTCCGTTTTCAGCGTTAATGACTTTAAAGCCGGCAAGCTCAAGAATCTCTGCCGTGTTTTCTCTTATTTCGAGATTGTCTTCAATGATCAGAACAGTTTTCATAACGCTGCAATTTTAGGTAACCGAATATTAAATGTAGTTCCTTCGCCAACCTTGCTTACGAATGAGACGTCTCCCCCCATCAACTCGACATATCTCTTTACGATCGTAAGGCCAAGGCCGGTACCCTGGACGTTGCCGGTGTTGTGGGCCCTGAAAAATTTGTTGTACATATATTTCTGTTCCTCGTCAGGAATACCGATACCGTTGTCCTGAACGGAGATTTGGATCTCATTCTGATTTGCATGGGACGATACATTTATTGTTGCCTCATCCGATGAATATTTGATCGAGTTGGAAAGAAGGTTGACCAGGATGTAGCGTAGTTTTTTTTGATCGAGCAAGACTTTATTGTCTCCGCGGTGTTCGATATTGACGACTTGACCATTCTTCTTTAGTGTCTGCACATCTTCCACGACTTCCTTCATAAAATCCGGGATAGTAATGGTGTCGAGTTCCACCTCCACTTTTCCTTGCTCGAGCTTATCGAGCGATAGGAAGTCATTCAATATTGTGGTGAGGTTCGCGACAGATGATTTGATCCTTGCTATATGTTTTTGGATGCGTTCATCGTGATTTGGGCTGCCGTATTGCTCGATCAACGTTGTACTCGATAAAACGATGCTCAAGGGTGTACGAAATTCATGTGACGCCATAGAGACAAAACGCGACTTCATCTCATTCATTTCTTTCTCGCGATCGAGCGCCTCATACAATTCGTTCGTCCTTTTTCTTACCAGTTCTTCGAGTTCTTCAGTCGCCCGCTTTTGATCATGAATGTCGCTGCAGGATCCGATATAGCCAGTGTACACATTATCAATGTAGGTGGGTTTCCCAACATTCTGAATCCAGCGATATTGTCCATCGGCTCTTCGCAGCCGATATTCCATGACAAAAGTCTGGCGCGCATCGAACGCCTCATTATAGGTCAGCAGACATCTCTCCAGGTCATCAGCGTGTATGCCTTCAGCCCAACCGGTACCAAGTTCATTTTCGATGGCACGACCCGTATAGTTAAGCCACGTATTATTGACGTAAGTCCAATTCTTATCATTGCCCGACACCCAAATCATCACCGGAGAATTATCTGCCATGTTTCGAAACCAGGCTTCGCGCTCAGCGACAAGTTTCTTTGCCCTAACCTGATCGGTAATATCGCTCACAAAGGCAACAGCAAGTTTTTCGCCCGCTAATTCGTAATGTCCAAGACTGATTGCGACTGGAAAAATCTGTCCATCCTTCTTTCGGGCATGGAGCTCAATTCCAAGGCCCATCGGTCGAGCTTTCGGTCTTTCAAAGTAGTCCTTGCGATGGTGGGCGTGGCGGGAGCGTAAGTTTTCGGGAATGAGAACTTCAATTGGTGTTCCAATCAATTCCGCAGGCTGATATCCAAAGAGCGTTTCTGCACACGGATTTACTAATTCAATATTTCCCTGCTCATTGACGACAAGGATACTGATTGTAGCACACTCGAATAGAACGCGGAAACCAGCCTCATTTTCCAATGAAATGGGCCTTTGTTCCAAAAGGTATGGGGTTTGTTTATCCTAATCTAATAAAATTCACAATTATGGCCAATCAGTGGTTCAACAGATAAGCTAAAAAACAGGATCGATTGCCAAGTTGGACGACAAAATGGAAACCATGACTAGAGTCTTCTCACTACGTGACCAGCCTCATATTACCGCGTCAACCATGAAGCTAAGTTGCATGCAGATCAAACCAAAAGCTTTATGGTAAAACTCAAAGTTAAAGGTGACTGGAATGTCATCAAGGGTAAATTGAAACAACAATTCGCAAACCTGACTGATGAAGATCTGCTCTTTATCAAAGGCAAAGAAGAGGAACTGATCGGCAGGCTTCAGCAACGCATTGGTAAGACCAAGCAGGAGATCAGAGATCTGCTTGCCAGGCTCTAACTACAAACTACTAGCCATGGCAAGTCGCAGCTACATCACACATAATCGCTCCTGGGTTTGTATCGGAATTCTACTCGTGGCAATACTTGTTATTGTCGTTGTTACCCTGAGCGTCATATTCTTTGTGATTTAAAGTATGGATATCCGGAACACCGTATTGACAATCGTTGTTGGGTACTTCACCTTTATTCCTGATACCCTCGGCCAATCCACA
>DASWTM010000201.1:0-10084 GCA_036402115.1 Chryseosolibacter sp. | reverse complement strand
CACAAACCATCTCAGGAACCACAAACGATCCAAGGTTCAATTTGCAATGGCATTACCGGAACACGGGTCAGTCCGGTGGAACTCCAGGCGCGGACATTAGTTTAATACAAGCATGGGCGGTTCAGACAGGTAGCCCTGACGTTATAGTAGCCGTTATCGATGGAGGAATCGATGTGAATCATCCCGACCTGGCCGGATCAATGTGGATTAATGATGATGAAGTTCCAGGCAATAGTATAGATGATGACGGGAATGGTTACGTGGATGACATCTACGGTTACGGTTTCGGGGATAACACTGGAACCATCCGGCCAAACTTTCACGGTACGCATGTTGGGGGAACAATCGCGGCAGTGACTAACAACGAAGTCGGTGTGTCCGGAATTGCCGGAGGATCAGGATCAGCAAATGGAGTCCGACTGATGAGTTGCGCTGGGTTCGGGGAATTTGGTACTGGTGGGTTTGAAGATGCGATGGTGTACGCTGCAGATAATGGCGCTGTCATTTCGCAAAACAGCTGGGGCGGGGGTTCGCAGGCCATTGAGGATGCGATCGATTATTTTATCGCCCGTGCCGGCTACGACAATAGTGAAGATAATTTTGATGATAATGTGCAGATTGGCCCGATGGCAGGAGGCTTGGTGATCTTCGCAGCAGGTAACAGTAACACAGATAATCCAGCTATAGGCTATCCCGCCTCGTACGCGCCCGTGATGGCCGTAGCATCCACAGATCACAGTGATGTGAGATCGTACTTCTCAAACTATGGAAGTTGGGTCGACATTGCGGCACCGGGATCGAATGTCTATAGTACGTATCCAGTATCGCTTGGTAGTTACGAATACCTTTCAGGGACATCGATGGCATGTCCTCATGTTTCGGGTGTGGCCGCGCTTATCATTTCAGAATTTCAAGGTGCCGGATTAGACCCTAATCAAGTGTGGGATCGCCTGGAAGGAACTGCCGATAATATCGATGAACAGAATCCCTCGTACGTAGATCTTTTGGGTGCGGGTCGCGTCAACGCGTTCCAGGCCTTACAAACCGAAGACGATATTCCCCCCGCGGCAATCACGAATTTGGCCGTCTCAGCACCTCTGCTGACCAGTATCAAACTAACGTGGACTGCGCCCGGGGCAAGTGATATGGAGGGAGCGGCAAGTGCCTATGAAATCCGTTACTCAACCAGCGTGATTACGGCTGCAAATTTCCCTTCTGCTACGCTCGCCTCCAATATTGCACGACCGCAAGGCGCAGGAGCGATTGAAGTGTTTGAAGTCACGGGTTTACTTTCCAACAGCACGTATTATTTCGCTATCAAAGCGAGAGATTTTTTCGGCAACGTATCCGCATTAAGTAATATCGTTTCTGCTACAACGCTTCAACCGCCTGTCATCAGTGTTGAACCAGCCTCGATAGCAGCAAGCCTCTTCGCAGGGGAGAGTACTACCAGAAATCTAACTGTTAGAAATAACGGATTAAGCGATCTGTTCATCAGTACGAAAACACGACAGGCAGTTGAGCCCGATCCTGGCATCGCGCGAAGCAGGACCCTTGCAAATTCACCAATCTTGAACCGCCAGGTTTCCCGCGAGGCCTACCAGGTAAAACTGCAATCAGTCACTCCGGTGCACACTTCAACCAGGCCGGATAAGTCGCTGACTACTCCGGTTCGCGGAAGGTTGTTTGCGCTCAACCATAGCAGTGGACATATCCAGGAATATAACACATCAACCGGAGCCGTTGTTAAATCCATTTCTCCACCGGAATCATTCTCTGGTGGGCCAGATGGCCTCGCCTTTGATGGGTCGTATCTCTATTATATAAGCGGATGGGGCTCGAACGACATCCATAAGATCGATGCAGAAACCGGGGCAGTCGTTTCAACATTATCGCTTGGTTCGATTCCGACAATTGATGCGCTCGCACACTCCGGAAGCTATGTGTATGCGCTCGATTACTCTAACGCAGTAGTGTATGAAATCAATTTTGACGAGGGCCAGGTCGTGCGGACAATTGACCCTGGCATTTCAATTGGCGGAGGTATTACGTTTGGTGGGTCGCGAGGAACGCTTTTCGTTTCTAACTTCAACGCAGGAATTTATGAGATTGATTTAGAGTCGGGTGAAGTGATTAACACATTACCCGCCCCGGGCAATATTTACGGGCTTGGCTATTCAGAGGAACTGGGTGTGTTGTTTGTTGCCAATGTTTCTACAGGTACGGCTGACGCAGTTGATCCTGATAGTGGAACAAAGTTGTATTCATTGTCGTCCATCCTGGCGGCCGCGATGGCTTCTGACGAAGGTGGCACTAGTTGGTTAAAAATTCCTGAAGACGCACCCACCGTTGTAACACCCGGCTCGTCTGTCATCGTACCGGTGATAATCGATTCTGATGGCTTAACATCGGGTGCGTATACCGGTAATGTTGTAGTTTCAAGCAATGACCCGGTGACTCCAATTGTTGAGATACCTGTCACGCTCACGGTGACTGGTGCGCCAAATCTCATTGTAACACCAGGAGAATTAATTTTCTCTGATGTCTTTGTTGGAAGTCAAGCAACAATGAACGTCCTTTTTAAAAACAATGGGACGGATGCATTAACAATAACATCGATCACTATCAACAATTCCGCCTTTACTGTCGCGGATGAAGATGTGATAATTCTGGCGGGCGAGACACATGCTAGCAGTGTAAGCTTTCTCGCTTCGACAACAGGAAGCTTTACCGGGGGCCTGATAATTGAGTCAAACGATCCAGACCAACCCGTACTTACTATTGGTATATCGGCAAACGCAGTACTACCTCCTGACGTTGTCGTCACTCCATCTGCCCTCGCGTCTGAACTGTTTGTCAATCAAGTGCAGGTTCATGACGTGACAATTAGTAACATGGGGTCTGCGCCATTGGTGTGGTCGCTCACCTCTGACCCGCGAACAACTCCATCCTTCTGGTCTGCACCACAATCACAAGCGCAAGCCGTCCAGAACAATTCAAATCAACTTGTGACTTCTGCAGTGACTACCGGGCCATTTCAGCTTGCCGTTGGCGAATTCTCGGCAAAGGCAAGCAGTCCCCGAGTTCTTACTTGCCTGTCTGTACATCCCGCCACGGGTAAGATCTATGCACAGGAAAATCAAGGGACAGCCTTTTTTGTCTTCGATCCGTTCACGAACACTTGGTCCACCGTAGCGTCCGCACCTTTATCGAGCGGTAACAATGGCGGGGCAGTATTTCTGAATGGAAAAATTTATACGGTTTATACGAATAATTCGTCAACGATGGCAGTTTACGATGTGGCGTCCAACTCATGGTCAACAATGACTAATGCGCTATTGTCTGGAACTGCAAATATTACAACGGATGGGGTACACGTTTACTTATTGGTGGGAAACACTTTCAAAAGGTACAACCCTTCTGATAACACGTGGACCGGGCTGGCCATTCCGCCATTCAGTTATCAGGCATGGGGAGGCATAGCATTTCATAACGGAAAAATCTTTGGGCACCAGGGAGATGGATATGCCGGATTTGCGAGCTATGACATCGCAACAAATTCATGGACGCAGCTGGCCAGTGTCCCAGCAGGTACTGTGCTTGGTGCGGCAATCGATCCTGTTGCAGGCAAGTACTACACGTACGGCAGTTACAACGGAAACAATTGGTATGGCTATGATATCGCGACCGCAGCGTGGGAAGTTAACACAATACCATTATTTTCTATACATGATGGTGGTTTAGCCTATGTTGGAAAAGGCGGTGCCACAGGAATCTACTTTGCCCAAGGTGAAACAGGCACAGGCTTCGGACGATTTGAGTCTGCATCAGGATGGATAAGTACTGATGTTACATCGGGAACGCTGTTAGCGGGAAGCTCAGAAACGGTGAAAGTAACAGTAAACTCGGAAGGTTTGTTGGGTGGGGAGTATGAATCCGCCCTGGTAATATCAACAAATGATCCCGATGAGTTAGAGGTCGAAATACCAGTGTCGCTAAGGGTAATCGGTTCACCAGACATTAATGTGCCCACGTCAGAACTGGCCTTCGGCAATGTGTTTCTCGGGAGCACAGTTTCAAAAACGCTCATAATCCAAAATGCAGGTACGGATGTGCTCGAGGTTTCAGAACTTGCTGGCACAGGTGAAGATTTCACGTTTTCAATCTCTCCGTTTCAACTTAATCCGGGACAGACGCATGAGTTGTCGATAACGTTTACGCCATCGTCAGTGGGAACCAAAAGCGGATCGGTTACCTTACGAACCAATGACCCGGATGAGCTAACGGTAGAAATTTTATTGAGCGGTGTATCTCAGTTAGCGCCTGTAATGCAAGTAAATCCACTCGCGCTCGAGGCCGAATTATTTTCAAATGAGACGGCAACTCGTATTATGACCATCTCCAACACCGGTGGTTCGAATTTAAACTGGACAATAGAATTAGGCAGCGCGAGCACCACTGACTCACCCGGCACTTATTCGTTACCCGAAAAAGTAATGGGGTTAAACAATACGGGTGCTGAGGTCTCATCCGAAATTCTAGGCCAGGTGCCCCTTGCCCCTGGTGACTTTCATTCGATGGCTTCCAGCAGCACACCCCTTACATGCTTTACCACGGATAATACAACGGGTTATCTATACGCACAAGCAAATCAGGGCACAGCCTTTTTTCGCTATATCCCCGCGACAAACACCTGGTCTTCATTACAACCTGCACCAGTCAATAGCGGTAATAACGGTGGCGCTGTTGTGTTGAATGGAAAAATTTATACAACTTATACGGGCACCACTGCTATGGGCGTGTACGACATCGCCTCTGATACGTGGGCCTCGCTGGCCAACGGCCTGGGTACTGGAACGGGAAACATCGCAACAGACGGTGTGTACGTGTACCTGGTTGCATACTATACGCTTGTGCGCTATTCTCCAACTGCAAATCAGTGGACAACGCTGGCCTCTCCGCCAATCGGCTTTCAACTTTGGGGCGGCATTCAATACCTTGACGGTAATTTGTACGGCCATCAAGGGAATGGAGAGTACGCCTTCGCGAAGTATAATATTTCATCTAACACGTGGACTACATTGGCATCGCTTCCCGGTGGCGCGGTGCTCGGCTCGGCAATAGAACCGCTTTTAAGAAAGTATTATGCCTATGGTTCCTACGGAGGAAATAATTGGTATATCTACGACATGAATTCGAACACATGGTCCGCCCGTTCAATTCCTTTATTTAACGTCAGTGACGGAGGAATGGCGTATGTGCGCAACGGCAGGAACAGCGGCATTTATTTCCTCCAGGGGGAGCTCGGTAATGGCTTTGGAAAATATGAACTGGGAAGCAACTCAGCTTGGCTAAGTACTGATTTGGTTTCCGGCTCTGTTCCTCCAGGAGAAACCCAGGAAGTTGAAGTTACAATCGATGCAACCGGGTTGTCCGGAGGATCCTATGAAGGATTGGTGCGTATTGAAAGCAATGATCCTGAGACGTCAAATGTTGATGTACCTGTGTCACTGTTTGTAACTTCACTGGGAGAAATTGAAGTTGATCCAACCAGTGTAACGTTTCCATCAACGCGGGTAGGCAGAAATGCCGATACTTACATTTCCATTACTAATAGCGGCACCACGGCATTGTTTGTGTCTCAGTTCGCGTCCAACAACGATGTGTTCACTGCTACCTTCAGTCCTTTCACAGTTGAACCAGGAGGTACGCGACAAGTCTCCATACGATTCCTCCCCGTGACTGCCGGCAATTTTTCTGGTACGTTTACAATTTCGTCCGATGATTCGGATGAGCCACAGGTTGAAATAGCGGTGAGTGGTACGGGACTCTCCGCACCAGAGCTTCAGTTGTCACATGACCGTCTTGCGTATTCTGTCTACTCCGGCCAATCGGTATCCACAGACATTTCATTGTCTAATCTTGGCCAAGTTGACTTGTTGTGGATCCGATCAATCACAGGCACACCAGCACCTAACGCAGCGCAGCCGTCATTTGTCGTTGAAGAAAAGCACAAGTTTCCATACGTGGTCAACAATGCGAATGAACGTATTGACACGCGCCTTTCATCTGACGTTTACCCCCTCGCGCCTGGTGATTTTTCATTAAAAGCTGCGAGCCCGTCTCAAATGACATGTGTCACGTCCGATCCATCAACGGGTATCCTATACGCGCAGGCCAAGTACAGCAATAGTTTCTACCGGTATTCACCCATTGATAATCAGTGGAGTTACATCAATTCTTCCCCATTGTACAGTGGGGCAAATGGTGGGGCAGTGGTGTTGAACAACAAGATTTACACCGTATATGTCGACAACTCCTCAAGCATAGGAGTCTACGATATCGCTACCGGAGTTTGGACAACCATCTCCAACGGCCTTGCCCTCGGCACGATGAACATTACAACGGATGGACAAAGGATTTATCTGGTGGCAGGAACGACTTTCAAGAGTTATGATCCAATAACAACGTCCTGGAATGCACTTTCGGGTCCTCCTTTTATTTTTTCGCGGTGGGGAGCAATCGGATACAAGGACGGAATCATTTACGGACATCAGGGTGACGGGGGAGCTACATTTGGAAAATATTTCCTGAGCGATGACCGCTGGGAGCTACTCTCGGCTTTGCCGGGAGGCGCCATTGGCGGAGCTGCGATTGACCTACAGTCAAACAAATACTACACCTATGGAAATTATTATGGTAACTCGTTGTATGCGTTCGACTTTTCCACGAGCACATGGTCAGTGACATCCATTCCGTTTTTTAATGTCCACAATGGCGGTCTTGCGTTTGTGGGTGCACAAGGCGTCAGCGGAGTTTACATAACACAAGGAGAGATTGGCACCGGACTTGCGCGCTTCGAAACGCAAGCATTGCAGCAATGGTTATCGGCTTCTCCGACTAGCGGAACAATACCGGGTGGTGGCACAAATCAATTGACAACATCAATAAACGCTGAAAGGATGCCTGGCGGGACGTACAATGGTCGATTGACAATTTCCACCAATGAAGGCAACGGATTATCACATGAAATCCCGATCACGCTTGTCGTGCAAGACGCACCTTCATTGGTTGTAACAACCTCTGTCGACTTCGGCAGCACATACGTTCACAGCAGCAAAGATTCCGTTTTGACAATCAAGAACCTGGGATCGCAAGTTCTTGTGATATCTTCCCTTTCGGTTGACAGCGAAAGTTTTAAGGTCCCCTCTGGTCCAGCCGGAATCGTGCCCGGTGGGCAGTTGTCGATAATAATTTCCTTCAACCCTGGCTCTACAGGAGCGCACGCTGGAACACTCACGATAAACTCCAATGATCCGGTGAACCCTACGACAACAGTTTCACTCACGGGAAGCGCGGGCGCATCAAGATTGCGTGTCACTCCAAATTCATTTCAGCTTCAGCTTGCCTCTGGAGCAACTCATTCGCAGGCTTTTAGCATCCAAAACCAATTACCCGATGGCACACAGTGGTCAGCCACAATCGCAGGTGGAGGCACAAAAACCCTTGAAGGTATCCGGCATACACTGTCAACTTCATTTCAGTCCGTGACTAATCTAATTCCAAATAAATACTTCTTTTCAGAAGGCGAATCCGGGACAAGTATAAACGATGGGGGCGGTGACATGTATGATGGCGGCAATATATTATCTACGAATACTTTCTCGTATATCCCATACACGAATGGTGTGATTCAGGCCAATGGTGCTTTTGGTTCTTCGTCTCGCTATTTCACCGTTAAACATCCAGCGCTGTTCGCGCTCGTTGCTGATTGTAATATCCAACGCTTTACCATCGAGGGTAATCTTGGTGCTGATGGCAGTGGCTCGAGAGATGGAGCTGTGCTGACGGTAACACTTGGCGGGCGGATTTTTAAAGGGTTTGTGAAACGGGTTTATAATGCTTTTGATCCCTCGGTTAACCACCTTATCATTGTCGAAAATAATGCATCTCTAACCCATCAATATTCGAGCGATACAAACAACGACTTTCACCAGGTTGAGAATCTCAGCGGATCTACACGAATTTACTACTTGCTGTTCGCGGCAAGCGAAGGTGGATACATCGATAACGCATCGATGGAAAACATTATGAGAGCCTTCCTCAGTTTAGCAACTGGCGCTGCTGAGTGGGTCACTCTTCAAAATACTTCCGGCTCGCTTGTGGGCAACGGAAGCGTTTCCAATCAGATAAATATTTCTGCTGTGGGTTTACCTGAAGGGAAATTCAGGACAAAGATCAATGTGACCAGCAATCACGGGGGTGAGCCCTTTGTTGTCCCCGTTGAGCTAACCGTTGGCCTCTCCCCTTGCATAGCTATTTCAAAAACGGAGGTCGCATTTGGAGAGATTAATGTCGGTGTCCCTTATACGAAGAACTTTCTCATCAAAAACACTGGCGCTGGACCACTGGTTATAAATAGTGTGAGCACCTCCAATAGGGCGTTTACAACAACTGTGTCGAAATCCACGGTACTTGCTGGAGACAGCGCACGTGTAACAGTGAACATACTAGCACCCGCTTTAGATGTGTACAGTGGAATGATAACAATCTTAAGTAATGACGAGGACTCCCCTGTCATAACGATTCCAACGTCCGCCACCGCTAAGCTTCCGCCAATGGCGCAACTCACCTCCAGCACGGATTTGTTTGAGGCGTTCGAAGGGGAGGTGCTGGCGATACCTCTGCGATTGAGCAATACGGGCGGCTCTGCAATGAAGTGGTCGATCGCAACGCTTCCTCCATGGGCACGAAGTGATTCAAGTAATGGAACGGTTTTGCCTGGCGGAGAAGTGCAGTTAACGATGAGCATAGATACCGATGGATTTCCAATTGCAAAACAATTATTCACTGTTACGGTGAACTACAACAATGTATTTAGTCCAACCTCCAGCGTCACGTTAACACTTGACGTGAAAATGAATCGAGCGCCTGAGAGCAGGGGTGCGATTCCGTCTCAGACACTCCGCTTGGGGACGCCATCAACGCTTGACCTTTCCAACTATTTTTTCGATGCTGACAATCAGGCAATGACCTATAAAATGGACAACGATTTTCCACACCTGATTGCAACTAACGTTGATGGTCAAAATCTGCAAATGACTCCTAAGTCAATCGGTGATGGATTTCTCTTTGTGAATGCCAAAGATGCCTCCGGTGATTCTGTTAGCGCGAGTTTTGTCTTTAAAGTTTTACCGGCAAACCACCGCCCGGAAGTTGTGAAGGATATGGTTGATATCGTTTTGCACGCGCGCGAAAAACCTATGGTTGTAAATCTGGCTGAATATTTCCGAGATGTGGATAACGATGATAAGCTTAAGTTTGGAGCGACTGTTTCTGAGGTGTCGATTGTTGAAATTGGCGTAGTGGGAAGTGTATTTACAATGAAGCCAATGGCAGCAGGGAATGTACTGTTGAAGATCTGGGCTGAGGACAACGCTGGCGAGCGGGCTGAGCAGGAAGTGAACGTGGAAATTAAAACAGTTACTAGCATATACGATGCACGTCAGACGTCCATCCACGCCTTTCCAAACCCATTCACAACGGCTGTCAGATTCGAATACAACATACCGCAATCCTCAACAATCGAGATCTGTTTATTTGATGTCACAGGAAAACCTGTCAGCACGTTAGTTGAGTCAGTGAAAAGTGGCGCAAACGCAATTGAATTTGATGCAAGTAAAGTTGCCAGCGGGGTTTATTTCTATCACTTTAAAGTTGACGGTCATGTATTAGCAACCGAAAAACTTGTAAAGCAATAGTCGGATCGGCTTGGCCAAGGTTCTCAAGGATTAAGCGATCTGTAGAAGAAATAAATCAGATGCTTTTTTTGCAGAATTTGATTTCTCCCTTACATTTGCAGTCCCAAAACAACGCAAAAAGCCGTTTTGTAACGAAATTGGGAGCTTAGCTCAGCTGGTTCAGAGCATCTGCCTTACAAGCAGAGGGTCGGGGGTTCGAATCCCTCAGCTCCCACACATAATCCATCAAAGCTGCACGACCAAATGCAGCTTTTTTGTTTTATGAACGCCACGTTTTACATTCTGTATTCTACTTCGCTGAATAAGTACTACATCGGCCACAC
>DASWTM010000200.1:0-2176 GCA_036402115.1 Chryseosolibacter sp. | reverse complement strand
AGTTGCCGCTTACCGAAAAATATGGAGCGTCTTTCCTTTGTTTATATAATCTAAATCGATTGAATTAGTTTTTCTTAAGGAATTTCAGTTACTTCGGTTAGGCACTTCAGAAAATGCAGCACCAAAAAATCAACACGACAGATGATTTGAAATGTTGGGAAGCGATGATTCGCGGTGACGAAAATGCATTTGCGAAACTGTACGAATCATACTTCAAGCTGCTCTATAATTATGGTCTGAAGATCTGTAGTGAGCGCGCCCGCGTTGAAGATTGCATCCACGATCTCTTCGTTGATCTGTGGCGATATCGCGCAAATCTTTCATCCACGACTTCTGTTCGTTTTTATCTCTATCGTTCGCTGCGAAGAAAACTCGTAAAAGAAAAAGAGAACTCGATGTGGCTGTACGATGACGCCTCCTTCGTTGCGGAAGTTCTCCTTCTCAGCACGCAATCACAGGAACATGACATCATCGAGACTGAGTCAAAAGATCAAAAGACAGCAAAACTGAAAAAGTTGCTAAATGATCTTTCACCCCGTCAGTTTGAAGCACTCGTTCTTTATTTCTACGATGAATTCAGCTACGAAGAAATTGCCGCCATGCTGAATGTGAATGAGCAATCGGCACGGAATCTTGTTCAGCGAGGCCTTGTGCAGTTGCGCGATTATGCCAAACACATCGTTTCAATTGGGCTTTTTCTCCTCTGTTTCCTTTCTTAAAAAATATTTTCCAATAAGTGAGTTAAAAACCGAAATCGTTGCTTTTAGGTGGTGAAAACGATTGTATTGGCCCTCGACCACCTATGAAGAAAAGCTATTTGTCATATACCGCTACCGATTTTGCCCGAGATGCTGATTTTTTAAAATGGGTAAAATATCCGAGTGACAACCAGGAGTTAACCGCCTTTTGGATGAAATGGCTCAACGAGAATCCTTCGAAACGCGATGAAGTCGAGGAAGCGCGTCAATTGATCTTCGCTATTCTTGAACAAAACTATAGGCCTTCGGATGAGAAACAGGCGGAGATCTGGAGTAAAATCCGCACTACCCTGCACATGGATGATCAACCGGTTGTGTTTGAGGATTCCGAAAGTAAAGAAAGCACGCTGTTCTGGATGAAAGTCGCGGCAGCTGTAATCTTCCTTGTCGTTGCAACCTTTGGTACTACATATTTCTTAAGCGGCCGTAACACGGAGTTACCGATCGCGGCCGTCCAAAAGCCAGTCTTTATTAAAGAAGAGAATAATACCGCGACACCACGCACAGTCGTGCTGAAAGATGGAAGTTCGATTATTCTTCAGCCGCATAGTTTTATCCAGGTGCCGAAAGATTTTGTTGGCGATCAGCGCGAAGTGTACCTGACGGGTGAAGCGTTTTTCGAAGTGAAACGCGATCCATCGAGACCGTTCCTTGTTCACACCAATGAAATTATAACCCGCGTTCTTGGCACCAGCTTCAATGTGCGAAGTTTTGAAAACGAGAATGTTGTTGTCCGTGTTAAAACCGGAAAGGTCTCCGTTTTCAAGGCGAAGGAAAACAAGAAAGGTACTGCCAATGGCGATGCAGTGGAAGGCGTGGTGCTCAGTCCTAATCAGCAAGTAGTTTATGAACGGGAAGAGATGCGCTTGTCTAAATCGTTAATTGAAGATCCTGTTGTGCTCGGGACGAAACCTCGTTACGATTTTGAATTCAAAGACACACCGATCAAAAATGTATTTGCGGAGATCGAGGAGGCCTACGGTGTTGACATCGTGTATGACGAAGAGGCTTTCGCGAATTGCAGATTAAACGCATCGCTGACGGATGCGCCACTCTACGACAAACTTCGACTTGTTTGCAAGGCAATCCATGCTCACTATGAGTTGCTGGACTCGCAGATTGTGGTGTATGGGAAAGGATGCAAGCCATCCAACTAACGATTCCTAAATCAATCAAAATACCTTAACCCAAAACCTTACAACACGATGGAAACATAAGCAAGCCCATAAAAAAACCGATGGTGCTACCAACACCACCGGCTGAATGTCCCCAACAAAGAAGCAGGGGATGTTTCGTCTTTTACTCATTTGACATTTTCAAGACAAAACATTCAAAATTATGAAAAAAGAACTACAAGTTCATGAACGGCTATTGTTCATTATGAGAGTTACTTTCCTTCATTTTCTTCTGATTGTCGC
>DASWTM010000199.1:0-15943 GCA_036402115.1 Chryseosolibacter sp. | reverse complement strand
TCCAAAATTCGAGCATCTCTTCCGCGATCTTGGCAAAGTTCAAATCCCTGTATTCCTTGTAGTTACTGGCCATAGCCTGAGAAAAATATAATAAGGGGGCAAAGATAACGAGGGGGAGGGACTTTTTCTAAAGGCAGGTTTTAACGCGGAGGATATTTTTAAATGCACGAAGGGCTCAAGGGGTTGCGCCCCGGGGTTTGCGTCTTGTCTGTGCTGTTCGGGCGTGCGGTTCCGCCAAGGACGCGGAGAAGTGTGTAGTCGCGCTAATGCTTGGATTGAGGCCCTGCGAACCTCAAACAAATACGGGGTGAACGCAGAGGATTTTTTTATGCATGGCTCAACGGGTTACGCACAAATTGAGTAGATGCCGTCCCCTTCTCCTTTAGGAGAAGGGCCAGGGATGAGGTGACAAAAAATTACGTAGCATCGTTGCGCCTTCGTTGCGCCCGTTGCGGTTAACGCATTTACTCCGCTGACGAAGCATTCCTGCTATGGATCTTAATTTTCTCCAGATCAATTTCTTCGTCTTCATGCTCGCTGTAGAAATTGGGATCAAGTTCATCGATGAGAAGATGCTCACCTTTTTTCTTCTTCGGCCGATCAAAGGTCATGATCAATGCTGGGAGAAGGATCAGGTTGGTAAACATAGAGATGACCAGCGTGGTGGATGTCAGCAATCCAAGCGCGATAGTTCCACCAAAATCTGAAAAAGCAAAAATGATAAAGCCGGCAAATAAAACGATTGACGTATAAATGATACTCTTTCCCGTTTCCATGATGCTATCCGTCACCGCAACGGGAATGAAGTAATTGTTGGCTCGGATTTCCTGGCGATATTTCGCAAGAAAACGAATCGAGTTGTCGACTGAAATTCCGAAAGTGATACTAAAGATCAATGCGGTGCTTGCTTTAAGCGGAATATCGAAATAGCCCATCAAGCCTGCGGTGATCATGAGCGCGAGCAAGTTCGGAATCAACGAAATCACGATCATTCGGACATTTGCAAACAATGCTGCCATGGAGATCGTGATCAGGATGAAGGCCAGGATCAAACTTTCCTGAAGGTTTGCGATCAGGAATTTATTTCCCTTGATGAAAATCTTCGTGGAGCCCGTGATGGCAGTGTTGATAGTATCTTTTCCTTCAGTCGCAAAAATCTCTTTCATTTTCGGTTCAATCGAATAGTTCACTAACGAATCCAGCTTCACAGAACCGATGTCGGCAATCTGACACGATATACGCAGCTTTGAAAACGTTGAGTCAACAAACGATTTGAACAAACCGCTGTTGTCGCTCTGACCTTTCATATAGCGGAGAATAAACCCTGCCTCGCTACGGTTAGGAAGGGAATAGCGGTCCGGATTGTTATTATAAAACGCCTGCTTTGAAGCTTTTACGAAACTAACCAATGAAAGAGGTTTGGACACATGAGGCAGCGAGTCCAGATACGCTTCAAATTCTTCTATCTTTTTCAAGTTAGTGGGATCGAGAATAGGGCGTCTCTTTTTTGTTTTAAATTCTACCACCATTTCGAGTGGCATAACTCCGCTGAAATTTTCTTCGAAAAAATGAAGGTCCTTTTTAATCTGACTTTCTTCCGGCACGTCATCCACCATGAAGGACACGGATCGGAGTTGCATTATGCCATACACCGAAAGAACGGCCAACGCCATGGAGGCAACGTAGATGGCTATGCGCTGGCGATGAACAAGCAAATCCACTGTTTGCAGAAACTTATCCATCACTTTGAAATTAAGATGGCGCAGGTGTCGCTGGCTTGGAACAGGCAGCCATGAAAAAATTGATGGAATCATCACGAGGCTCACGAAGAACAGAGCCATGATGTTGATACCGGCTACAATCCCAAACTCGCGAAGGACGATGATGTCTGTCGCAAGTAATGTCAGGAAGCCAATTGCCACCGTCAAGTTTGTAAGAAAAGTGGCGAGTCCCATTTTCTTCACCACGATCGTGATCGCATCATACTTGTCTTGTGTCTTGATGAATTCAAGGTGGTATTTGTTGAGAAGGTAAATTGCGTTCGTGATACCAATCGTAACAATCACCGGAGGAATGAGACCGCTGAGAAGCGTAATCTTAAAGCCGAACAATGACAACGTGCCGAGCGTCCACACAACGACAATTCCAATGATGATCATCGAAAAGAGCACCGCGCGAACCGATCGGAAAAATATAAACATGATCAATCCAGTGATAACGGCAGAGGCATAGAGAAACAACGACATTTCCTTTTTCACCTGGTTAGCAACCTGCGTTCTGATGAAAGGAAGTCCAGCATAATGCAACTTAATCTTCGTTGCTTTTTCAAACGCATCACCTTCGGCCACCAGGGAGGCCGTTAGCGCCTCTCGAAGGGATGAGTTCATCACGTCTTTGTTGACTGTCACGATCGTCATCGTGGCTCCGTTAGTTTCATTTACGAGTTGCCCCATATAGAAGCGCTGGCCACGAACTGTCTTTAGCAAACTGTCATAAAGCTCCTTGGAATTGACTTTATCAGGAAAGATGTTCGCCAGGTAGAAACGTGAATTTGCTGTGTCTTTAAGAATCATTTTGAGCACCGGAAGCGAGATCACTTCACTGACACCGCTGATCTGCTTCATGTTGCGGGCCATCGTGCGATAGGCTTCAAAATTCCTTTGCTCGTAGATAGCAGAATCTTTGAGTCCGATGGCAATGATGTTTCCATCTTCGCCAAACTGCTTGCGGAATTGTTGAAGCATCACCTGATCGGGGTCATTCAAAGGAACCGTTCGGGCGAAATCGTAGCTCATCTGCACACGCGAGGCATGATAGCCCATGAAGAGTGTAATGACTCCAATGAGCAGGATTAAAAACAGGCGATTCTGAATGATGAACTGTGCAATTCTATTCCACATGAGGCGATCTGCGTTTAGAACCGCAAAGCTAATAATTTTGGCCGGAAGACCCGGCACCGCTTAGAAGCTGATTCCCTTGATTTTCCGATACAGAGACAGCGCATGCTTGTCTGTCATACCGGAAACAAAATCGATGATGTTTCTCAGCATGTTATAATGGTCAGAAGGTGATGCTAAAATTGAATTTGAAATGTCTTCAGGAATCAGTTTCTGCAGATTTTCATACTTCCGTGATTTGGATTTATCCAACAGCGAACTACCGGCCTTCGTAAATTGTTCCAACAGACCCGGCAAGATTTCATGGCCTGAAGCTTCAATTTCCACCACCGTTCGCGCGCGGTAAATTTTTTCAATGGAGATATTGATGATTTCTTTCAAGCCATTGCGGGAAGGGCATTCGTCTGCGAGTGCCTGATCAAATTTTCCTTCAAGTATTTCTGTTTCGTGATCGAGAAACAAGGCGGTGCATTCCTGCATCAGATCACCGATCGCCAATGCCCGAAGAAATCCGATTTTTTCCGGCATCGTCTTGATCTGGTCAAGTTTACCAAGTTTGGATTTACTTCTCGTGATCACCCCTTCAAACAGGTTGCGGGCATCGGCATACGACACGAGCCCGAGGCTGCAGCCGTCTTCGAGGTCGATAATACTGTAACAGATATCGTCAGCTGCCTCCACCAGGAAAGCGAGTGGATGCCGTTGCCAGCTGGTTGCATGCGTTTGAATCAACCCAAGTTCACTCGCGATTTCACTGAAGATTTCCTTCTCGGACTGAAAGAATCCAAATTTCTTCTGGCTGCGTTTTGTCTTGTCGCGTTCTTTAAACAATGCCGGACATGGATATTTCGTGAATGCACCGAGCGAAGCGTACGTCAGTTTTAATCCATACTGATTCTTATTCAGGATACGAAAACCTTGTGCGTTGCCTTCAAATTTTACAAGGTCTTTCCATTGCGCTTCAGAGACTTTGTCCTTAAACTTCAACCCGTCAGGATGTTCCTTAAAAAAATCAGAGATCGCATCTTCCCCTGCATGACCGAACGGTGGATTCCCCAAGTCATGTGCAAGTGAGGCGGCCGCGACAATGCCACCGAAATCGAAAAGTGAAAATGTCTTCGATAGTTCCGGATAACGCTGCAGAATTACTTCACCGACACTTTTTCCTAACGAGCGTCCCACACTTGAAACCTCAAGGCTATGTGTCAAGCGTGTATGAACGAAGTCCTGCTCAGGCAACGGGTGCACTTGCGTTTTGTCCTGAAGCCTTCTGAATGGATGGGAGAAAATGATACGATCGTAGTCCTGATCGAAAGCACTGCGTGACGGCTGAGTGCCAAACTCTAATTTCTGATTGTATCGTTTTGAAGAGAGAAGACTATTCCAGTTCATGGGCGCAAGAAAACAATTTTTTCAACGCGGAGGCGCAGAGTTCCAGAGTTCGCGGAGAGAATTTTTAATTGCCTTTCTCCGCGAACTCTGCATCTCCCCGTCTCCGCGTTGAAAACCCTTGTTTTTATGCACTCACGCTCAAACTAGTTGGGTCCTGTCCGAGCAACTTCACAAGAATCGAGTACAATTCAGGCATCTCTGCTTTGAACACCTCGGAGCGTTCAAAGAAGTTCTCTACAGCAACACTAAAGAATTCGTGCTCATCCGTGCAGGCATAGGGACGGAAAAATGTTTGTGTCGCGAACTCAGGATCGTTGCAAACACGATGTGCATAGTCATCAAACTGCTGCAGCAGCTCGGCTTCGAACGGAGGATAGTCCTCGCTGCGAATGAGATTTTCAAAGCGCAACGCGTGCGCCATCTCGTGCAGCCCAAGATTTTTTGAGTCGTTGGGTTGAATGTATCCATCCACGAAACTCTGCCACGACAAGACAATGATTCCAAAACGCGGATTGACTTCGCCTTTATGGAATCGTTTGGTGATCGATGAATAATAATCATTGGGATAGACGAGTATCCTTCGGAAAAAATTCAAATACACATTTGGAAGCCCGAAAGTCAGTTGCACTGCAGAAGCTGCGATCAGCACTTTTGCCTCGACTGTTACTTCATCCACCTGGCGTGGAATAAATTGCTTTCCATAAATAAAACGAACAACCTTCTTTTCGAACTTCGTTTTATTTTCAACAGAGAGGGCTTGATAATAAGGAAAATATTTCTGAAGGATTTCGCGATAGCGCTGCGGAACCGGAAGCACAAGTGTCCTGACAGGCGCGGCTTGTCTTCCCGCATAGGAATAACTTTGTCCTAATTCTTCGCGGTAGAAAAAAACGATAACAATGATCACCCCCGAAACAATGAAGAGGGTGATCATGGTCTAAATTTTTCGCAGGAGGTTGTTAATCGAACAAGCATCAATGAGTTTCCCTTTTACATCCGCGATCTTCACACGATCCTGTTTCATACTGTCGCGGTCGCGAATGGTAACCGTGTTATCCTCAAGCGTTTGATGATCGATGGTAATGCAATATGGAGTACCAATCGCATCTTGTCTGCGGTAACGCTTTCCAATGGCATCTTTTTCTTCATAGAAGCAACGCAGATCATACTTTAATTCATTCATGATCTCCATCGCTTTTTCCGGAAGACCATCCTTTTTCGTCAATGGAAGGATTGCAACCTTATGGGGAGCCAACGGTGCAGGTAGGCGCAATACTACGCGTTCGCTGCCGTCTTCAAGCTTTTCTTCTTTGTATGACTTCGAAAGGATTGCCAGGAAGCAACGATCCAGACCCACGGATGTCTCAACAACATACGGGATAAAATTCTGATTGTCTTCCGAATCAAAATACTGCAGTTTTTTGCCTGAATATTTTTCGTGGCTCTTCAAATCGAAGTCGGTACGCGAGTGAATGCCTTCCAGTTCTTTGAAGCCCATCGGGAAATTAAACTGAATGTCGCACGCTGCGTTCGCGTAGTGAGCGAGGTTAAGGTGGTCGTGATAGCGGTAGTTGTCAGTACCAAGTCCAAGGGCGAGATGCCACTTCAAACGCTTAGCTTTCCAGAACTCGTACCATTTCATTTCTTCGCCAGGTTTCACGAAGAATTGCATTTCCATTTGTTCGAATTCACGCATGCGGAAGATGAACTGACGTGCCACAATTTCATTACGGAATGCCTTTCCAATCTGGGCAATCCCGAAAGGAATTTTCATACGACCTGTCTTCTGCACGTTAAGGAAGTTCACAAATATTCCCTGGGCCGTCTCCGGACGCAGGTAAATTTTATTTGCTTCTTCCGCCACAGAGCCAATCTCCGTGGAGAACATCAGGTTGAACTGGCGAACATCCGTCCAGTTTTTCGTCCCACTGATCGGATCAACAATTTCAAGATCAAGGATGAGCTGCTTCATGGCAGCCATATCACCGCTGCCGAGTGCATCCTTCATCCGCTGATTTGCTTCATCAATTTTCTTTTGATATTCGAGAACGCGCGGATTGGTAGTCTTGAACATTTCAGCATTAAAGCTGTCGCCAAAACGCTTCGCTGCCTTTTCAACTTCTTTCTCTATCTTCTCTTCCATCTTAGCGATGGCATCCTCAACAAGTACGTCTGCGCGGTAACGTTTCTTCGAATCCTTGTTATCAACCATCGGATCGTTAAAGGCATCAACGTGACCAGAAGCTTTCCACGTTGTCGGGTGCATAAAGATCGCAGCATCAATCCCGACAATGTTATCATGAAGAAGTGTCATAAACTTCCACCAGTATTCCTTGATGTTGTTTTTGAGTTCAGCACCGTTCTGTCCGTAATCGTAAACAGCGCTCAAACCATCATAGATCTCACTGGACGGAAAAATAAATCCATACTCCTTCGCGTGGGAGATAACATTCTTAAACAGGTTGTCTTCTAAGTTCGCCATAGGGGGACAAAGATAAGCGTGTCGTTAGATTTTAACAGCGGTTTTAGCGGATGGAAGAAGAAAAATTTATACCACGGCCGTTAGGGGAAAAAGCTGAAAGCTTACAGCTGAAAGCGGTGTTCGTGTAGTTGGGACGTACCGTCCACCGAGACAATGACCGAAGATCTTAAAATCAGACCCTAGATCGAAGATTGCTAATAGACGCATCGCTACTCTGGCTTTAAGCTTTATGCTTTCTGCTTTAAGCTTTCAGCTCTGTGACGCTGGGTTTGAGGATGAGCACAGACGGGCTCTGCGGAAGCCAGTTTTCACGTGACTTCGTTAGGTCGCGCCAGCCGGAATAACTCACGAGTACGAGGTTGAAACTGTTTAGGAAATCAAGGGGCAATGAATGGTTGTCGTGGATGCCAACGGAGCCTTTGTTTTCACTGTTGACTTTTTCCACCGCCATGGAAAAAATAGTATTGGTTTTGATCAGACGATTCGGATCTGAGATTGTCACCTTTGCATTGTTGTTTTGAATGAATCGTTCAGCGAAGGATATTAAAAACAAGTCGTTGAAGTCCTGCAGATGAACGAGTAAACGATCGGCAACTTCGAAGTCGCGATCAACGAGTACGCCCACGTGACAACGCGCTTCTTCAAGAAAGCTTCTAACTCTTCCGCCTACTACATCTCCACTGAAAATAGAATGCGAGCTTCCGATTAACAACAGGTCGTATTTCCCTTTCGTCACCTCGTTCGATATTTCTTTACTGATGTCGTTTGTTGCGCGGTAGATCGTTCTGATTTTAACACCGAGATTTTCCGCTTCGTGTTTAACGAGACGGAAACTTTCGCGCTCGTACTCTTTTGCCTCTTTCGGATTGATGTCGGAACTAGGCGTCAGGTGAAAGGCTGTCAGGTTAGCATTGTGCTTTTTGTGCGTGAGCTGATCTGCCAGTCGCAGCAACTTTTTTCCTTTGATGGCTGGTCCGAAAGAGATAAGGATTTTAAAGAGACTTGTATCCGTTTGTGCTTCCGAATCTTTTTCAGGGAATATATAATTAATAATATCGAGGGCTGGCCCTGTCATGAATGTGGTCACCAATGCCATGATCACCATCATCGCAAAAACTTCAGGAGTGAGTACACCGAGGTCGTATCCGATGTTTAGCACAATGAGCTCCATCAGCCCACGTGTGTTCATCAGTGCCCCGATGGAAAGACTTTCTTTCCAGGATTGTCCGACAAATTTTGCTGCGAAAGCACTTCCTCCAAATTTTCCCGCAACAGCGGTAAGGATGATAAAACCACACATCACCCAAAGGTGAGACTCGTTTAACAATCCAATCTGTGTTCGCAAACCCGTAAACACGAAAAACAATGGAAGCAACAACACGAGGCTGACGTCTTCAATCTTTTCCGTCAGGATTCTACGGAAGTCAAAATTCGGAGGCATGATGACGCCTGCGAGAAACGCTCCGAACAAAGCATGTATTCCAATGATCTCTGCGATGTAGGCCGAGCCTAAGAGAATCAAAAATGAAAATGCCACAATTGTTTTGCTGATCGTTTCGCGATGCGAGTAGACGCGCCCAAGTTTTTTCAGGAACGGCTGAACCAATAAAATCATGATCAGCACATAAGCGATCGACAACCCGATGGTAAACAAAGCACTCGTGAACGTACCTGCTTTCACGATGGCAATCACAGCCGCAAGAATACACCAGGCAGTCACATCATCCGCGGCAGCGCACGTGAGCGCAATGCTACCGAGTCGCGTTTTCGTCAAATCTCGTTCCTGAATGACCCGCGCCCACACCGGGAACGCGGGGATGCTCATCGCAATTCCCATGAACAACGCGAACGGAAGGAAGCCAATATTTTCCGGAGCGAATTCTTCATACATATAGTACGCAAGGCCCATTCCAAGGAAATACGGTATGATGATACTCGCGTGACTGATTACCACTGCATCATGGGCCTGGTTGCGAAGCACTTTCAAGTCCAGCTCCATCCCGATGACATACATGAAAAGAATCAACCCGACCTGACTTAAGAATTGCAGGTTGGGCAACGATCCTGTTGGAAAAAGAAACAGCGAGAACTCAGGAAAAAATAACCCAACAACGGATGGACCAAGGACGATGCCGGCTACAATTTCACCAATCACCGTTGGCTGACCAATCTTATTAAAAATGAATCCGAAAATTCGCGAGACGATAATGATGGCCGCGATCTGAAGGATCAGAATTGCGAGAGGATGAACCAGGTTGTGATGAAAAGAATCCTTAAAGAGTTGGAAGGCCGGGCCGGATACTGTTTGTGTTGTATGCGCAACCTCGCGTGCTGACTCCAGGTCCTGGCCAAGTACAGTAATCAAATACATCAACCCACCAAAAACAATGATTACGATGATGTAAAAGATGATTGTTCTATTGTTTTTTGCCATGCCCTGCTCTTGAGTCGGTCAAAAATAGAAAAATTAATGTTGGCGGAGTGTTAAAGATTCTTGGCCTGATTCCAGTACACATCCATTTCAGCCAACGACATCTCGCCTAGCACTTTGCCATCTTTTGCAGAAGCAGTTTCAAGATATTGGAATCGTTTGATGAATTTTTTATTCGTGCGTTCGAGGGCTTCTTCCGGATCGATGTCGATGAAGCGGGCGTAATTCACAAGCGAAAAAAGCAGGTCGCCAAATTCCGCCATCGCCTTTTCTTTGTTTATCGCTTCGTTTTTTTCAGCATTGCCTGCCTGCCGTTCAGGCAGGAATTCGTTCTTGAATTCCTGCATCTCTTCTTCTACTTTTTCCCACACTTGTTCTTTCTTTTCCCAATCGAACCCGACACCGCGCGCTTTGTCCTGGATGCGGATGGCTTTCACCAAAGCCGGCAAGGATTTCGGCACGCCTTCAAGCACCGATTTATTTCCGGTCTTCAATTTGATTTTTTCCCAGTTCGCTTTCACAGTTTCCTCATCGTTTGCTACCACGTCTCCGTAGATATGGGGATGGCGCTCAATCAATTTATCGCAGATCGAGTTGAGAACATCGGCCACATCGAAAGCTTTCTTCTCGGATGCGATGCGCGAATAAAATACCATGTGGAGCATGATGTCGCCCAACTCCTTTTTTATCTCGGAGAGGTCGGCTTCCAGAATTGAATCCGATAATTCATAGGTTTCCTCAATCGTCAGGTGACGAAGCGACTCCAGCGTTTGCTTTTTGTCCCACGGGCAATTTTCCCGAAGCTCATCCATGATCGTCAAGAGTCGGTCAAAAGCTTCGAGCTTCTCTTTTCTTCGTAAGTCGGGTGTTGAAACGGGTTTTGCCATGATATCTGAAAAAGATGCCGAAAGGTACTCAAATCAGCGCCTTTGGCTGCAAATAAAATTGCAATTCCCGGTCAGCGAGGAGCGTGAAAGCTGTTAAATTTGCGGCACTCTTAAAATAAAAAATGACTCGTGGCTTTAATTAAATCGATTTCTGGGATCAGAGGAACGATCGGTGGACGTACAGGTGATAACCTTACCCCGGTGGATGTTGTGAAATTTGCGGCCGCTTACGGTTCGTGGATCAAGAAAAAAAATCAAAACGCCAAAATCATCATTGGGCGCGATGCACGCTTGTCTGGCGAGATGGTGAACTCTCTTGTTGTTTCTACTCTTCAGGGCCTCGGCATTGACGTTATCGATCTTGGACTTTCAACGACACCGACTGTCGAGATGGCCGTGGTGTGGGAAAAAGCTGATGGGGGAATCATTCTTACAGCAAGCCATAACCCGATCCAGTGGAATGCATTAAAACTCCTCAACGAGCGTGGCGAATTCATTTCTGGAGATGATGGAAAGCAGGTTCTTGAGATGGCTGAAAACGAAGATTTTGATTTCGCGCAGGTCACAAAACTGGGCCAGTATCAAAAGAAGGATGGCTATATCACGAAACACATCGAAGAGATTCTGAAGCTTCCTTTGGTCGATGTTCAGGCTGTACGTAAGCGCGGATTCAACATTGTTGTCGATGCTGTCAACTCAACAGGCGGTATTGCTGTTCCGAAATTGCTTAAAGCGATGGGCGTTTCCGTCAAAGAACTTTACTGCGAACCAACCGGCCATTTCCCGCATAATCCTGAACCCCTTCCCGAGCACCTTACGGATATTTCACGCGAAATCGTAAAAGGAAAATATGATTTGGGAATTGTAGTCGATCCGGATGTTGATCGTTTGGCGCTGGTATGCGAAGATGGTTCTCCTTTTGGTGAGGAATATACCCTCGTGGCGGTTGCGGATTACGTATTGAATAACGGGCCGAAGAAAAACGGAAATACTGTTTCAAATCTGTCGAGTACCCGCGCCTTACAAGATGTGACCGAAAAAGCTGGCGGGAAATATTCAGCGTCAGCAGTAGGTGAAGTTCACGTGGTGACGATGATGAAAAATACCGATGCGGTAATTGGCGGTGAAGGAAATGGCGGAATTATCTATCCTGATCTTCATTATGGTCGGGATGCGCTGGTGGGCATTGCACTCTTCCTTACACACCTGGCTAAATCGAATTTGACAGCACTGCGTCTTCGCATGAAGTATCCGAATTATTTCATTTCGAAAAACAAAATTGAATTGACACGCGACATCAACGTAGACAAAATTCTTGACTACGTGATGAAGAAGTATAAAAAGCAACCGATCAATACAGTGGATGGCGTTCGTATCGAGTTCGACAAGGAGTGGGTTCACCTGCGCAAGTCGAACACCGAGCCGATCATCCGCATTTATGCAGAGTCCGACATGGAGACAAAAGCAGATAACCTTGCGAAGAAGATCATGACGGATATTAAAGAGATCATCGCAGAGAAGTTGCGACCTCTTTAGTGAAGTTGACGTGTGAGGTCGGGGGCGCATCGTCCCTGAGACAGGAGACGATGCTTGACGCCTGAGTGCAACGCGAAGCTGAGCCGTTAATATTAAGGATAGTCATAGCAGTGACACGTTTGCCCGAAATGTGCAAAAGAAAAAACTTAGAATTACCTTTGAGAATTATTTGAATTGAAGATGAGAGTTTACCTGGACAACGCAGCAACAACACCCCTTGATCCTGAAGTATTTGAGGCTATGAAGCCTTTTATGCTTGAAGATTTCGGCAACCCGTCATCAACGCATTCCCACGGACGGAAAGTGCGCGCTGCCGTTGAATCTGCAAGGAAAAAAGTAGCTGAGTTGCTCAACTGCACTCCCGGTGAAATCATCTTCACCTCCGGTGGAACAGAAGCGGACAACGCGATCATCCGCAGCGCAGTCGCGACCTACAACATTAAGCATATCATTTCTTCACCGATTGAACATCACGCAGTAACACACACGGTGGAGTTGATGGGAAAGTCTGGCATTGGCACGCACATGGTAAACCTGGATGCAAAAGGCCATGTGGATATGAATCACCTCGAACAACTGTTGAAGCAGTATCCTGGCGCATTGGTTTCCCTGATGCACGCAAATAACGAAATCGGAAATTTGCTCGACCTGAAGGCTGTCGGTGATCTCTGTGCAGCCAACAACGCATTCCTACACTCAGACACGGTTCAAACAGTTGGCCACTACAAGCACGACATGAAAGCGCTTCAAGTGTGCGGTATGGCTGCGGCTGCCCATAAGTTCCACGGACCAAAGGGTTGTGGTTTTATGTTCATCCGCAAGGACAAAAAAATTCACGCGTTCATTCACGGTGGCGCACAAGAGCGTAACATGCGTGGGGGAACTGAAAATGTGTACGGCATCATCGGTCTTGCAAAAGCATTAGAGATCGCTTACCGCGACATGGACGAACATACACGTCACATCGAAGCGCTGAAAAGCCGCATGATCGAGAAACTAAAAGATCAAATTCCAGGTGTAATGTTCAATGGCGATTCTGCTAACCTGAAGAAGAGTTTGTACACGGTATTGAATGTAAGTCTTCCCGAGTCGGATGAAAGCGACATGCTTCTATTCAATCTGGATCTTTCCGGAATTTCTGCCTCGGGCGGAAGCGCATGCTCAAGCGGTGCAACCACAGGCTCTCACGTACTCGGAGCATTATATCCCGGATCAAAACGTGGCGCGGTGAGATTCTCGTTCAGCAAATACAATACGAGTGACGATATTGACTTCGCTGTGAATAAGCTGGCGGAGTTTTATAAGGTGACTGCGTAAGAAAAATTTAAGATTTAAGATTTTAGATTTAAGATTTGTGGGGGCACTCCATGCTTCACGCTTGTGAGTGGACGACTTCGAACGGACCGGCCTATAAAAGGAAGCTTGTCCAAAAAATCTAAAATCTAAAATCTAAAATCTTAAGTCTTAAATCTAACCCTCCCCTTACGCTATCTCATCAAACGCTCTCACAAAAGTCTTCATCTCCTCCACCGTTCCCACACTCACCCTTAACCACTGCATTCCCTTATAATCCCAGACGCGAATCGCAATTCCTTGCTGGGCGAGTTGGCTGAGTTTTCCCTGCGCGTCAGATTTTGCATCGAACATGACGAAGTTTGTGTAAGACTTACCGTAGAAATATCCTTTTTTATCGAGGTAGTCGGTGAGTACTTTGCGCGCCTCGGTGTTTTTCTTTCGAGACATGTCCATGAAAGCCGTATCGCCTAGACTTGCTTTTGCTGCAGCGATCGCCAGCTGATTGTTCGGAATGCCTGGATGATTGCGTTGGATCTTGCGGATGATGTCCGGCTTTGCAACGATATAGCCTATGCGCAACCCGGCAAGGCCATGTATTTTTGAGAATGTTCGCGACACGATTACATTACTTCCCTTCTTCACCATGTCAAGCATCGACACTTGCTGCGATGGCTCGAGGAATTCAAGATAAGCCTCATCCGAAAAGACCGGCACGCGTTTGGAAATCTCTTCTGTGAACGCTTTTACTTTTGCAGGATCAACCAATGTTCCGGTTGGATTGTTCGGGTTACAGATGAACACCAACCGCGTGTCGTCCTTCATTTGTTTGGCGATTGCATCGTAGTCGTAAGCAAGTTCATCGTTGACATTTACTTTGTCCCACGTAGCTTTGAATACTTCCGAGTAATTCATCAGCATCGGGAACGTTGGAAAACCCGACAAAATCCGGCCGCCTTCGAGTGAAAAGGCTGCGCCTGTTGCGCAGAGCAAATCGCCCGACCCGGCTCCAATCAAAATGTGATCGGCTGTCACGCCTTCGTGTTCTGCCAGTGTTTGTTTAAATTCATTGACAACCTGGAAAGGGTATCGGTTCGCCTCTGCGAGTGTTTGCTGAATTGCCTGTTTCGCTTTGTCCGATGGCCCGTATGGATTTTCATTTGATCCCAGCCGGATTTTCATCGGGGGCAGTAGCGGGTTCAACTCGAAAAAATTCCTTTCCGTCTGACTTACTGGTGCGGCCATCAACTGATTTGCAAGCGATGCGCCAAGGGGTAAACCTACGGCCATTGCCAAGGTGGTCTTAAGCCATTCTCTGCGTGCGTTCATAAATTACCAGGGTGATTTTTTGTAAAACGTTACGTATGCCGTTCCATCGAGAACGATCATGGGATCGCCTGTCTTCGGATGATTTTGCTTGACTAATTCATAGGAACCTTCTCCTTGCGAGTCGGAACGATAATGCACGCGCGAGCCTTCAACCCACCATGTTCCCGTATCGCTTGCCTGAGAAGCGGTGCTGCCATTGCTTCCACTTGTTGAACGCTCTGCATAATATTCGTAGCTGCCATCTGCATTAACGGTGATGCATTGTTCTGAGCTTGAGCTATAGTTGGATGAGACATTGACATAGCACCACTTTCCAACCAGCGACTGATCGATTTTTTTACCGTTTGCTTTTGCCGTGGGGGCAGGCGCTGCTGCGTTGGTGGAATTTTCGGCCTTGCGAAAGTTCAATGGCATGTCGAGGTCGCCTCCTGAAACCCGGAAGCCCGTTGCATTGAAAGTATAGTTGTAGGATTGCTTGTCGCCCTCTACTTCAACGATCAGGATTCCTGGTTTGCCCACGGACCAGCGGACCACATCCCCATCAACGACACCGGAACCGTCCGCCTTGAAATTTAATTCCATTTCGTATCCGGTATCATTGCTCACCCATCGGCCGACAAATTTTTCCTTATCGGTTTGGGAATACGTTACGATGAAAAAAAAGCAGAGAACGATTGAAGCAATTGTTTTCATAGCGATGGTTGTGAAAACAATTTACTGATAATGATTAAACTTAGGAAGGGATGATCCCCATTTTCTTCATGAGGAACGTTGCATTCATCTTCGTTGCCAGACCTTGTTTCAACTTATAGTCGAAAGAAAGCTGATCGTTTTCAATGTTTGCTTCGAAACAATAATTCTTCACCTTATCGGGATACTCCGTTTGTAAGTCGCCCAACGCGAGGTCATGGGTGGCAATAATTGCCAGGCATGGATGTGGCAGAAGTTGTTTTACGAGTGCGATCGATCCGGCTTGCTTATCAGTCGAGTTTGTTCCTTTGAGAATTTCGTCCAGCAATATTAAAAGGGGAATATCGCTTCGCAGCTCGTCCATAATTCCCTTCAGACGATTTAGTTCTGCATAGAAATACGACTGATGATCCTTCAACGAATCAGCCGTGCGCATTCCCGTCCGGAGATTGATCACAGGACATGAAAAACTTTTTGCACTGACTGGAGAACCGTTCAGCGCCAGGATCAGGTTGATGCCAATCGTTCGAAGAAAAGTGCTTTTGCCAGCCATGTTTGCTCCGGTCACAATCAGCACGGTTGGACCATTTCCAATTGAAAAATCATTCGCAACACATTCCTCCACAGGAATTAATGGGTGGCCCATTTCTTTCGCAGCGATACTGAGCGTAGGGTGGATCGTTGGAAATGTGAACGACTGATGATTATAGTGAAATGTGCTGAATCCATTCAATACTTCGATGTCGCTGACTGTATCAAGCCACTGCCCGAGGTTTTGTGCATTCTCTTCTTTCCATTTTTCCAGACGATAAATGCATTGCAGATCGTAAAGCAGGAAGCTGTTCGTAAACAACGAAGTCATCGCATTCATGCGCGCATCAAGTGAATAGACGAGGGAAGCAAGTTTCTTCACTTTCACATCGGCATTGTGGGCTTTCGCAGCATGGTCTTTCAATAATGCTGACGTGAAATTCTCGCGCTGAACATAATGCAATAGCTGCGCATA